>CAXQAV010000090.1:0-24148 GCA_964221795.1 Luminiphilus sp.
GGAGCAGCCCGGTAGCTCGTCAGGCTCATAACCTGAAGGTCGTAGGTTCAAATCCTACTCCCGCAACCAAAAATAACACACAATTGCAAAGACATGGCGCCCCAAGGGGCGATCTTTGCGTTCGCGCCAAAGAAACTGCCGTTACACCGGTGCTACGCTTCGGATGAGATCAAGTTCCTGTCTGGCAAATATCGCTAGAACAGTTTTTCCTACGCATTCTGAATTACAGTTCGTACTCTGCGGAGGCTCGCTCTCAGCACTTCACTCTCGCCGCGTTCTGCGCCTGACACCCTTCCTGATGGGCCAACGATTTCAATCGTTTCGTCAATGAATGCCAAGAATTCCTCCCTATGTTCGGGCCGACTTGAGATCCCGCCGGCTGGACGGCTTGGGATCGACCATGGCAGCAATCTGGACAATTACATCACTCAGAACGGGCGTTTCCCCGGACCCGAAAAGATCTTTGGTGACGGCAATACGCTTCGTTGCCCATCGGGTACTCCTTTGCTTGCTCAGGGTTGGACACGGGTGGCCTCGGGAGGAAACAGCGACCAATTCGGGAACCCGTAGCATGGTAATCCAGCTCGGATTGTTCAATTCCGCTCACCGAATAGGACCAGGTCTTTATGTGCATCTGGATAGAAGAACGGCTGGGCACTGGCTTGTTGGACCGTGCTTCGATCCTGAGACCCACTTCGTCGATCTTCCAGTTTAGGGATATTTGGAGTTGACGGTGTTCGATTACTTCAAAGACCGCTCAGGTCTCAGGCAAGCACTTATGAATTGCGATTGGTCCACCGGTAAAAAAATTTTGATTGCTCAGCAAAACTGACTTTGGGTGGACGTAGTTCCAGATTGGTCGACTCTGCAGCAGGGATTTCCTCGAGCCTGTCCTTCGGGTCTTGGCGGTATGCTGACGCCTCTAAGCGGCCCTGCTCCAAGGCGCACCTCAATTCCTCAACTATTCCGCGCGGTTTGCGCCCTCCCGGCGACATCGATGACTCACGTCCCAATCCAAAATATCCATGACGGTCTGCTGTCGAGAGGGCATTCAAAAGACCATGCTCATGGTAATCAACCCACCCGCACGTTTGCGACGCCTTCCAGTAAGGCGTGTCAAACGTGTCATCAGAAGCCACTGCACCATCTAGAGACCCGCCATGCCAATTGGCAACTCTGGGCGGCAAGCAAACGTTCGCTGCGCTCACATCCAACGTCTGCTAGGCGGGACAGAAGGGTCGTTTGCGGTCAGCATGTGGTAGCGTCGACAACTTCGCATGTGGGACACTCATATCGCGCACATAGTTTTCCCCGTGGACTCTGGCTCAAGCTAATCGATCTGGTTGCCACTTCGGCGTTCCAATTGCCGCTGCCGTGTCGATATACGATGACCATGGTCGGCGTTGCTTTTCGACTGGCGGCACATCCTGCCCGTTTGCGAAAATCGCTCCTGCAAGATCGCTGTCGAAGACCAGAGAGACTTGCGCAAAACCTAAGCAAGGACCGACCAGTTGGCGCCAAGTCAAATGATGCAGTAGGGCCTTGCAGTATTAGGCAATCGGGTAGTCAGGTAGCTGCTAGGCTGTCAATCACCCCTCATCACTTCGATCCCCCGCCGCGAGAGCCGTTCGGCCATATGGGCGTTGCGTCCGACATCAGCGCCCGCCGCGTTGCCGGCCCGCACCCTGTCGGCGATACCAACCCAGATGACGGCAAAGCGGAACAGGGCAAAGGCCTTGTGGAACGTCGTCAGCGGCGCAAGGCTTGGCATTTGCACCATGTAGCGGCGAACGAACTCGGCCTCGGACGGCAAGCCAAGAGTGGTACGATCCAGCCCAAGAATACCCCCGTATTCATCCGGCGACGTGTGCCACGCCATGCAGCAGTATCCGAGATCGGCGAGCGGATGGCCGAGTGTGGACAATTCCCAGTCAAGGATCGCAATCACCTTCGGTTCTTGCGGGTGAAACATCACATTACCCATCCGGAAATCCCCGTGCGCAAGGCTGACGGAGCCGTCATCTTGCGGTTGATGGGCTACCAACCATTCGATCAGTTGGTCCAACTCGGGGATTAGCGGATGCGCGCTGTCGTGCCACTGGCGCGACCAGCGGGCGATCTGCCGCTCGAAATAGTTGCCGGGTCGTCCGAAATCCTCCAGCCCTACCTCAGCAGGCCGGACGCTATGCATGGCCGCCATTGCATCGGCCAACCCCATCCAGAGCGCACTCCGTTCGGCTGGATCAGCCTCTGCCAAAGCACCATCGGCGAAGACGCGGCCATCAACCCGTTCCATCAGATAAAACGGGGTTCCGAGGACAGCGGGATCATCACAATAAAGGACAGGCCGCGGCACCGGAACGCCGGCAGGATGCAGGGCCGAGATGACGCGGTATTCACGGTCTACCGCATGGGCGCCCCGCAGGATCGGGCCGTTGGGCTGTTTCCGCAGCACCATGCGGCGCGGACCATGCGTGACGAAATAGGTGGGATTGGACTGGCCACCTGAAATGCGCTCCAGACCCAGTACGGCGTTTTCGGCGAATTGACGGTCGAGGAACTGGCCCAGCCGCGCGGGGTCGAAATCAGGGGCACTCATGCCCCGACGTCCCATTTCCAGAAGTCCCGCCCCTCTTTTTCGACATTGCGGTGCAGGACCATCTTGTGCACCTCGTCCGCGCCATCGACCAAACGTGCCTGACGGGCATAGCGGTATATCCATTCCAGTGGCGTATCCTTGGAATAGCCGCGCGCGCCGTTGATCTGGATTGCGGTATCGGCTGCCTTGTGCAGCAGGTTGGCGACATGGACCTTGGCCATCGAGATCTCCTTGCGCGCAAAGCCGCCGCGCTCGAGTTCCCATGCTGCCTTCATCACGAGCATCCGTCCAATTTCGATCTGCATCGCCAGATCGCCCAGCATCATCTGGATGCTTTCACGCTTGGCAAGGCGCTCGCCGAAGGCGAAACGGTTCTGCGCATAGTCGCCTGCGATTTCGACGCACCTCTTGGACAGGCCCAGCCAGCGCATACAATGGGTCAGCCGTGCGGGCCCGAGGCGGATTTGGGTCAGCTTCAGACCGTCCCCCTCGCTCATCAGGAGGTTTTCGGCAGGGATCTGCATATCCTCATAAACCACTTCGCAATGCCCGCCGTGTTCTTCCGGTCCCATGATCGGGATGCGTCGTTCGATGCGGAAGCCCGGTGTGTCGCGGTGGTGGAGGAAGGCAGACAGCCCCTTGCGCGGATCATCCGAAGTGCGGGCGATCAGGATGAAGTGGTCGCTGTCCTCGGCACCTGTGATGAACCATTTTCTCCCCCGCACGACATAGGTATCACCCAACCGTTTAGCTGTGGTCAGCATCATCCCCGCCGGATCAGACCCCGATCCCGGCGTAGGTTCTGTCATCACAAAGGCCGAACGCACATCACCGTTCACGATCGGCTGCAGCCACTTGGCCTTTTGCGCATCGGTCCCGACCTTTTCAAGCACCTGCATATTGCCGTCATCAGGGGCTGCCGCATTAAACACCACAGGCCCGAAGATTGAGCGGTTCATTTCCTCATAGCAGACTGCCATTCCCATCAGGCCAAGGTTCGGCCCACCGGTTTCATCTTTCAGCTGAAGACACCAAAGCCCCTCGGCCTTTGCCTTGGCCCGCAGGTCTGCCAGCACATCCAGCCGGATGTTCTCGTGCGGGTCATAATTGGCGCGGTCAGACTCCAGCGGCATGACCTCTTCCGCCACAAAACGGGCGATACGGGCTCGGAAGTCTTCGATACGGGGGGAGATAGTGAAATCCATAGGTCTTTCCTCAGAGCGACGACACAAGGTGCCCGCCATCCACGGCCAGCACTGATCCGGTCATGTAGGCAGAGGCATCCGACGACAGCAAAAGCAGCGGGCCGTCCAGATCGGTCAGTTGGCCCAACCGCCGCTGCGGGATACGCTTGATGATCGCCGCCCCTGCGTCGGTTGCGAAAAAACCGGCATTGATCGGGGTTTCGATATACCCCGGACACAGCGCATTCACGCGGATGCCGAAACGCGCCCACTCAAGGGCAAGCGCCTTGGTCAGTTGGACGACTGCGGCTTTGGACGCGGCATAAGCCGCGACATTTCCGGCTACCCGCAGCCCGAGGATCGAAGCGATGGTGACGATCGACCCGCCCCCCTGACGCTGCATCGATTGCGCAGCAGCGCGGGCAACAGAGAAAACGCCTGTCAGATTGGTGTCGATCACCTGCTGGAAATCTTCGGTCGAAGTCTCGATCGCCTTGCGATCCAGCGCAATGCCGGCATTGTTGATAACCACATCGAAAGACGTCCCATCAAAAAGCGCCGCAACGGATGCAGGATCGGTCACATCCAGTGCTGCGGCGTTGGCATTGGGCAGCCCGGCCGCCAGAGTTGCGACCTTGTCCATCCGACGGGCGGCAAGCGTGACTTCCGCCCCTGCGGCGGACAGAACGCCTGCAAAATGCAGCCCCAGTCCGCTTGACGCGCCTGTCACGAGCGCCCGCTTGCCCGATAGATCAAGCTGCATCAAGTCTCCTCGCGCCGCTTGCGCTCGGCGTCGTCCCATGCGGTCAGCGCCTGATAGTCTGGTACAAAGCCCAGTCCCTTTTGCGCGTCAGATGACACCGCCCCTTGCGAGGTCACGACGTCGATGACAGCGGGTGCATTCTCAAGGCCACGGCGGATCGCTGCGGCCAGATCGGCAGGGTCTTCGACCCGTTCGCCATGGGCACCCAGCGCACGGGCCATGGCGGCATAGTCGGAATGGCGCAGGGTCGTGCCGATCACACGGCCGCCATAGTTGAACTCCTGATCATAGCGCTCTATGTTCCACGCGGCGTTATTCGAGACGATGAACACAGCCTTCGCGCCATGTCGGACGGCGGTGTCGATTTCCATCGCATTGATCCCATACGCACCGTCGCCATTGACCGAGATCACCTGCCGGTCAGGAAATGCCAGCGCCGCCGCGACAGCAAAAGGCACGCCCACACCCAGACAGCCGAAAGCGCCTGCGTCCATATAGGTCGTTGCAGCCAGCCCGACCCGCGCAAAGCTCAGCAAGTCGCCGCCGTCCGCTACAGCGATGTAGTCGGGATCGGCTATGTCGCGCAGCGCTTCGAAAATCGCCATCGGGTGTATCTTGCCATCAGGCCCGGTCTGCGGTGCCGGCGTAGTGCGACCCTTCTCGATCCGGGCGGCATGTTTGGTGCGCAGCCCTGACAACCAGTCCTCATCACGCGCGCCGGCATCGTTACCGAGCGCCTTGGTCAATGCCTCAAGCGTGACACCGACAGGAGCGAGGATTTCCGGCGTGCCGCGGCGGTTGTCGACCAGCTCGCCAGCGGTGTCCGAGATGCGCAGGAAGCGGGCGTCAGGGAAGACAGCGGGCGAGCCGAAGCCAAGCTGGTAATCGAGCTTGCGGCCAAGGGTGATCACCAGATCGGCCTGTGCCATTGCTGCGGCACGGACGGCACCGACCACTGAGGGGTGTTCGGAAGGCACAAGGCCACGGCTTTCCTGCGTATCAAGGTACAGGGCATCAACGGCATCAAGGAAGGGAACCAGCGCCTTAGCCGAACCGCGTGCGCCGCGACCGGAGACGACCAGTGGTCGCTTTGCAGCCCTGATTGCGGCAACCGCCTCGGCCAGGGTCTCGGCATCCGGGGCTGTCACACGCGCAGGTTTTGCCGACATCCAGTCAGCAGGGATCAGCCTCGCAGCGACACGCGTCCGGAGAACATCCGTCGGCACTTCGATGTAGGACGGACCCGGCTCTCCCATATCCCCCTGCGCGCGGGCAATCGCCTCGTCCACTTCGCGGATCACCTGCTCGGCCACGCGCGCGGTGCGGGAATAGCGGGTGACGGGGCGCATGATGTCGACGTGTGGAATGTCCTGTAGCGGACCCATATTCGCCGGTGGCCGCGAGGTGCAGCCACCGATCAGCAGGACCGGCACCCGTGCAAGCGACGCATTGGCCATGCCGGTCACGCAGTTCGTCACTCCGGGCCCAGCCGTGACCATCGCAACACCAAGCGTGCCTGTCAGTTCGGCATGCGCATGGGCCATGTGAACGGCGGCACCTTCGTCACGGACATCGATGATGCGGATGCCCAACTTGCCAAGATTGTCCCAGATCGGTTGGATATGGCCGCCTTGCAGGCCGAAGACCCTGTCGATGCCGCGTTCCTGCAACAGTTTGGCGATCCATGCGGCGACACTGTCATCGTCGCGGTTGAGGTCCTGAGTTTCGGTCACGCGACTTCTCCTTGGGTTTGAACGGAAGCGCGCTCGGCCAGCATATCCCGGAGCACGCGATGTAAGATTTTACCGGTGGTGTTGCGCGGCATCTCGTCCGGAGACAGGAAGATGATATTGCGCGGCCGTTTGAAGCCAGCGAGCGTGTCGCGGGCCCAGTCGATCAGGTCCTGCGCGGTCACCTCCGCGCCGTCGCGCAAGACCACAGCGGCCTCGACCCGCTCGCCCCATTTGTCGTCTGCCACGCCAACGACGGCGACATCCTTAACATCGGGATGCTGGCCGAGGATGGCCTCGACCTCGGTCGGATAGACGTTTTCACCGCCCGAAATGATCATGTTCTTCTTTCGGTCGATCAGCTTGATAAAGCCGTCCGCGTCGCGCATCGCCATATCCCCGACTGAAAGATATTTGCCGCGGAACCCTTCGGCGGTTTTTTCGGGCAGGTTCCAATACCCCTCAAAGGCGTAGGGACCGCAGGAGTAAAGTTCGCCGACCTGACCGTCCGGCACTTCGTTGCCGTTCTCGTCCAGAATCCTAATCGGAGCAGAGCCGACGACCTCGCGCCCGACCGACCCCAGGTGGTCGAACTGTTCGTGCGGGTGGAGCATCGTGGCCCAACCCTGTTCGGTCGAACCATAGAGTTCGAACAGGCCGGAATTTGGGAACATCTGCATAATCGCGCGTTTGGTTTCCACGCGGGCAGGTGCTGAGGAAATCATCAGCTTGGCCACGCTGGCAAAGCCGGTATCCCCGCGGTCTGTTTCGGGCACATCCAGCATCATCTGGTAGTGCGTTGGTACCAGCGATGAAAAGGTGATGCCGTATGTTCCGATGGTCCGCAGGCAGAGGGCCGCGTCGAAACTCGCTGAAGAGAAAACGGTTACCTGCGCCCCGATATAGAGGAAGGCAGTAAAGAAGTTCAGCGAGTTCGCGTGGCACATCGGCATGACCAGCAAGGCGTTGTCATCGCGCCCAAGCCCCAGTTCCACCTCGGTCATCAGAGCGAGCATCGCCATACCGCGGTGCGAGCGGATCGCGCCCTTCGGGTTGCCGGTGGTGCCAGAGGTATACATCAGGCACCATGTATCGTCAGGCGTGACCGCAACGGCGGGTTCTACGTGCGATGCTGCCGCGATCAACTCTTCGTAGCCTTGCCAGCTCTCGCGGGGGCTGCCGATCAGGAGATAGTTATCGGTGGGCACATCCAGCCCTTCTCGCATGGCTTCAGCAATGTCGACGAGCGCTTCTTCCGCGATCACGGCGGAGACCGCGCAATCGGCGGCAATGAACCGTGCTTCGGGCGCGGTCAGGCGGAAGTTGATGGGAACGGCAACCAGACCGGCCTTGGCGACGGCGGCGTAGATCTCGGCCCATTCGACGCGGTTGAAAGCCAGAACGGCGACCCTGTCACCTTTGGTCAGCCCCATGTCGAGCAACCCGTTGGCAAGTGCGCAGGCTCGCGCATTCCACTCATGGAACGTCATCGCACGTTCAAGATCACGCGCACCGATACGGTCTGGCTGCAAGCGCGCCTGCGCAGTCAGCATCTCGCCGATAGTCAGCATTGAGTTCATACCCTTTTCCTCCCACCCTCTGAAACTGAAGTCGCTATGGTCGTTCCTGTGCCAGCAATGCTGTGTGCAGTGTTTCTGCCGCCTCAAGGTCATGGCTGATGATCAAACGCTCGGCGGCTTCGGCGTCGCCCGTCGCGATGGCTTCGACGATTTCCGCGTGTTGTTGCCAGATTTGGACTGGCAGCTTGGCGCGGCGCAGGATTTCGCCCATGGCGCGCTGCAGGAACCGCCAGTGCGGCTCGGCTGTGCGCGCCAGAAGCGGGTTGCCCGACATCTCGTAGATGAGCTTGTGCAGTGCCATGTCATGGCGCACCTGGTCAGCTGTCTGGTCTTTGGTGACTGCGCTCGTTCCAAGCGCGAGAATCTTCTCGGCACACGCGCGGAACTGATTGGCGACAGATGCGTCGTTGCGTGCGCGCAGCGCTGTCAGACGCGCGGCCAGACCGTCAAGCGCGGCGCGAATGTCGTAGTGGTGCCGCATCGCCGCACCATCCAGCTGAGCCACATAGAGCCCCCGCTTGCCTTGCTCTTGTACCATGCCGTCGGCCTTCAGCAGCCCCATCGCCTGCTGCACCGGCTGGCGAGAAACACCCAGACGTTCGGCGATCTGTTCCTGCACAAGATGCGAACCAGCCGGCAGTGAACCCGCCGCGATTTCGTCGACGATGGCGTCGTAGACCTGTTCGGCCAGACTTGGCTGGGATCCAAGGGGCTTCATGTTGGCTCCATAATTGAATTCTGAATTCTGAATTCAATAAGTCAAGAATCCGCTTCGGTCAATCGATTCCTGCGCGGACCGATCAATATGGCCCTATGGCCTGAGAACAACTCCGGTTGTCGCGCGCCTGCTGTTGAGAAGCTCATGGGCTCCTGCTGCATCCGACAGGGGGAAGATCGCAGGTGGGTCTGCCTTCAGTATCCCTGCACCGAAAGCATCAAAGGCCGTCTTCGCCATCTGCCGGAGCAGGGATGGTTCGTCGATGTAGTGAAAAAGGATCGGACGACTGACGGTCAGCGACTTTTCGGCAAGGGTGGACATTGCAAGGGGATCGACCGGGCCGGAGGACTGTCCGAAATTCACCAGATGCCCGCATTTTGCCAGCGCCTTCAGCGAACCGCTGAATGTATCGGCTCCGATCGAGTCATAGGCGACGTCAACGCCCCGTCCATCGGTCAGATGCAGCACGTCATCCTGAAATGCGACGTCGCGATAGAGGATCGGTGCGGCACAGCCCGAAGCCTTTGCAATCTCGGCTTTGTCCGGTGACCCAACCGTGCCGAGCACTGTTACTCCCATACTTGAGGCCATCTGGCACAACAGGCGCCCGACACCGCCAGCGGCCGCATGAACCAGAACGGTCATCCTCGGCTCTAGATGCGCAACACGGTTTGTCAGCATATCGACGGTCAGCGCCCGCAAAAGGTTTGCCGCCGCAAGACTGTCGTCAATATGATCAGGGAGCGGCACGGCCTTTGACGCGTGAAGGATACGGTGGCTTGCGTAGGCTCCGTAAAGTGGTCCGACGACATAGGCCGCCCGGTCGCCGACCCTGAAATCTGCGACACCTTCTCCGACCGCTTCCACAACACCGGCGGCCTCACAGCCCGGAATGCCAGGCAGAGACAGGGTCTTGTAGAGGCCGGAGCGCACGTAGATGTCGTGAAAATTGACCCCGACCGCGGTCTGTCGCAAGCGCAGCTCACCGGGGCCCGGTGCAGCCACTGTGACCTCTTCAAACTCCAAGACCTCGGGTCCGCCATAACTGCGGATCATGATTGCTTGGGGGGCGGTATTTTGCATGGCTATGTCTTTCGTTTCTTGCGCTCAATCACAGGGCAATACCTCTCGCCAACCAGAACGTTATGCGAGACGGCCCGTCGGGATACAGTCCAAAACGCTGCCTAGCCTGCCACCAAAGCGGCCATCGTCTTTTCCTGCGCGCGGCTGATATGGCCTGTCATCTCAAGTGCGGCATCGTCGACGCCGCCGCCGAGGAGGGCGTCTACAATACGTCCGTGTTCTTGCCAGGATGTCTCGGCACTGATGCCTTCGCGCACGACAAGGCTCATGGCGCGGCGGATATGCTGCCAATTCATCCGCATGGTCGAGATGATGATCTCGTTTCCGGCCCAGCCATAGATCATCTCGTGAAATGCGATATCCGCCTCGACCTGCCGTCTGGCACTCCCCGAGCTGACGGCTGCCCAACCGTTTTCCATAACCTTTTCGGCCTGATCGGCTGCGTCCTGCGGCATTCTCACCGAGGCGAGCCTGACCGCCAATGGCTCTACAGCGGATCGGAAATCATAGATATCGCGAAAGTGGTCCGCGCTGATTCTTGAGACAACGACGCCGCGCTTCCCTGCATCCTCGACAAAGTTGTTGGCCTTCAGCATCGCAAGCGCATGGATGACAGGTTGGCGGGATACATTGATCCGCTCTGCGATTTCTTCCTGAGTCAGGCGCTCTCCCGGAGTGAATTCGCCAGAGCAAATCGCGTCCAACACAATATCGTAGGTCTGCTCGACGAGGGTCTTCTTGGGCTTGATCTGTCTCATCGTCGCCTTTCTTTCCGGAGCTTCGGAATACCGAATACCGAATAGAGTGGCGCGCGCATACCCGTAAACTGGGTCGGCCGATACAAATGGACTTCTATCCTAGGGGACACGCGACCCGACGGACTTGACCCGGCGGAGCGGGATCGAGCTTTCAATCTCGGCCACGCCTTTGACTTTGGTCAGCCGGCCTACAAGGAACTTCTCAAAATCGCCCATGCTGCCCGTCACCACGCGCAGCAGGTAGTCACGACTTCCCGTCATCAGCCAGCAATCCACGACCTCCGGGAAAGACGCGATTGCGATTTCGAACGAAGAGAGCGCGTTGTCGATCTGGCGATCCAGCTTGACCGAAACAAAGACCGATACGTCGTAGCCCAGTGCCGCCTCATTGATTATCGCAGAATAGCCCGACACCACTCCGGTTCGCTCCAGTCGCCGAAGCCGACGTGCCACAGGCGTCGGACTGAGACCCACGGCGTCACCCAGCGTCTGCACCGAGATTCGACCATCCGACGCCAATTTGCGCAGAATTCGTCTATCAATATCATCTAATTTAGTGGATTCCGGCATAAGATAGAGGTTGAGCGCGTTTTATCTGCAAGTCAATGCGATTTTCAGCCCGAAAACGCCGACTCCCAACAATCTACATTCTGTATACAGTATGCAGATTGTTGGGGGCACGATGACCACTTCTCATCTCAAAACCATCGAACAACGGCTGCTGTGGCTGTCGCATTGGATGATCCATAACGCCAACCATATCCGTCCCAAGGTGGATGGGATCAAAGTTGGCGGGCATCAGGCCTCTTCGGCATCGATGGTCTCGATCATGACGGCGCTCTATTTCTCGGCCCTGCGCCCCGAAGACCGCGTTGCCGTCAAACCCCACGCTTCTCCGATCTTTCATGCGATGCAGTACCTGATGGGGAACATCAGCCGCGAGAAGATGGCAGGCTTCCGTGCCTATGGCGGTGTGCAGTCCTACCCCTCGCGCACCAAGGATGTGGACGACGTGGATTTCTCGACCGGTTCGGTGGGGCTGGGCGTTGCGATTACTTCATTTGCTTCGATGATCCAGGACTATGTGAAGGCCAAGAACTGGGGCGGCGACTGGCCTGCTGGCCGCATGGTTGCGCTAGTTGGCGACGCGGAACTGGATGAGGGCAACGTCTACGAATGTCTGCAGGAAGGCTGGAAGAACGACCTGCGCAACACGTGGTGGATCGTTGACTATAACCGCCAGTCGCTCGACGGCATTGTCCACGAAGGACTGTTCACCCGGATCGAGAAAAGCTTCGATGCGTTTGGCTGGGATGTGGTCAAGGTCAAATACGGCAAATTGCAGCGCGCGGCCTTTGCCGAAGAGGGTGGCGAGGCACTGCGCAACTGGATCGACCGCTGCCCTAACAGCGAATACTCGGCCCTGACCTTCATGGGTGGCGCTGTATGGCGTGAGCGGCTGATGCAGGATCTGGGCGATCAGGGGCCGGTCTCGGCCCTGATCGACCGCCGCAGCGATGACGAACTGGCCGACCTGATGGAGAACCTCGGCGGCAACTGCGTCGAGACCATGGCCGAGACATTCGCGGCGATCGACCATGACCGCCCGGTCTGCTTTCTTGCATATACGGTCAAGGGCTGGGGCACGCCCATTGCGGGTCACAAAGACAACCACGGCGGGCTGATGACGCCCAAGCAGATGGCCGAATGGCAAGCGCATATGGGTGTAGCCTCCGGACAGGAGTGGGAGCCCTTCGCGACGGTGTCTGATCCAGCTGGGCTCCAGGAATTCCTGGACGATGCGCCTTTCTTCTCAAAGGGCCCACGCCGTCTGTCCGATGAAAAGCTGACCGTCCCTGCGATTCCCGCACCGCAGGACCGCGAGATCGCCACGCAGATGGCCTTTGGCAAGATCCTCGACGCCTTGGCAAAGTCCGACAGTGACCTCGCCGCGCGGATTGTCACCACTTCACCTGATGTGACAGGGACTACCAGCCTCGGGCCATGGGTCAACCGGCGCAAGCTGTTCTCGCGCGATGCCAAGCCGGATGTCTTCCGGTCGCTGTCGATCCCATCGACCGCGAAATGGGAATTCTCGCCCGAAGGCCAGCACATCGAACTTGGCATCGCCGAGATGAACCTCTGCCTGTTGCTCGGTGCTGCCGGCCTGTCGACCTCTCTCTTTGGCAAGCGTCTGATCCCCATCGGTACGGTCTACGATCCTTTCGTGGCCCGCGCGCTCGATGCGCTGAACTATGCCTGCTATCAGGACGCGCGGTTCATGCTGGTTGGCACGCCCTCGGGTGTCACCCTTTCTCCCGAAGGCGGCGCGCATCAGTCCATCGGCACACCGATGATCGGGATGAGCCAGCCAGGGCTGACTTCATTCGAGCCGGCCTATGCCGACGAACTGGCCGTCATCATGGCGTGGTCCTTTGATCACATGCAAAAGGACGACGGCGGATCGGTCTATCTGCGGCTGACCACAAACCCGATCGAGCAGATCGGCACCCGCAGCAGCGCGACTTTCGCTGAAGACGTGACCCAAGGCGGCTACTGGCTGCGCAAGCCCGGACCCAACCCCGACGTGGTGATCGCATATCAGGGTGCTGTCGCCCCCGAAGCCATTGCTGCCGCAGGCCTGATCGCCACGGGTCGCCGCGATGTAGGCGTTCTCTCGGTCACATCTGCCGACCGTCTGCATGCGGACTGGACTGCCACACAAGAGGCGCGTGCCCAAGGTGCCAACCCCGGCTTCGCCCATATCGAGCGTCTTATGGCAGACCTGCCGCCCCATTGCACGTTGGTCACTGTGATCGACGGTCATCCTGCGACCTTGTCGTGGCTGGGTGGCGTGATGGGCCACCGCGTGCTGCCGCACGGCGTCACCGCCTTTGGCCAGACCGGCACCATCGGCGACCTTTACAGACATTTCGGGCTGGACGCGCGGTCAATCGCAGATCGCGTCCAGTCGCTGACACCCGGACGGAGACTTTGCGCATGACGCTTGATGCGACGCCACAAGCAAACGGGCCGCTGGCCGGTCTGAGGGTCATCGAACTCGGCCAGTTGATTGCGGGTCCGTTCTGTGGACAGCTCATGGCAGATTTCGGGGCTGAAGTGATCAAGGTCGAACCCCCTGAAGTCGGCGATGCCATGCGCCAATGGGGCCGGCCCGACCGGGACGGCAATCCTGTCTGGTGGAACGTCATTGCACGCGGCAAGCGTTCGATCACGCTCGATCTGCGCCAGATAGAAGGGCAGGCGGTGCTGCGTGATCTCGTCCGCGGTGCGGATGTCCTGATCGAGAACTTCCGTCCGGGCACGATGGAACGCTGGGGTCTGGGTTACGAGGAACTCTCAACAATGAACCCCCGTCTGATCATGGCCCGCATCTCGGGCTTCGGTCAGGACGGCCCCTATGCCGAACGCGCGGGCTTTGCCTCGGTTTGTGAAGCCATTGGCGGGCTGCGCGCAATCAGCGGTTATCCTGATCGTGCGCCGGTCCGTGTGGGCCTGTCATTGGGCGATACGATGGCAGGTATCAATGCCGCGATGGGTGTGCTTATGGCGCTTCAACACCGCAACAAGACCGGGGTCGGTCAGGTTGTCGATAGTTCAATCTTTGAAAGCGTGCTGCATCTGACCGAGGCCATGGTCGCCGAATATGACGCAGGCGGCCATATCCGCGAACGCCATGGCTCATCACTGCCGGGCATCGCGCCGTCAAATGCCTACCCGACTGCCGACGGCCGCGATGTCATCATCGGTGCCAATCAGGACAGCGTTTATCGTCGCCTGTGCGAGGCGATGGGTGCGCCGGAACTGGCTGATCATCCCGACTACGCCAACCACCGTGCGCGAGGCGCAAATAGTGAAGCGCTCGACGCCCGCATCGGTGCGTGGACCCGTCAGCACGATGCCGAAACTGTCATCGCCAAAATGACCGAAGCAGGCGTCCCTGTGGGTCTGGCATATACAGCCCGTGAAATGGTCGCCGACCCCCATTTCGCCGCGCGCGAATCTATCGTCCGCGTCGATGACTGCAAGGGTGGCAGCCTTGCCATGCAGAACGTCTTCCCGCGCCTGTCCGCCACGCCGGGCAAAGTGCGTGGCCTCGGCCCCGAGCTGGGTGCCGACACCGCATCGGTTCTGCGCGATGCGCTTGGCTATGACAGCGACCGCATCGCAGCCCTTGCCGAAAGCGGCATCGTCGGTGCCGAAGCCCAGCCAGAAAGGCAATTCCAATGATCGAACCTCTTATCGTTGTTGCCGCCCTGATCGGTATGATCGGGCTCGGTGCCCCGATCTTTATGGCCTTGGGTGCGAGCGGTCTTCTCGGCCTCTACATGGCGCGCGGATCACTGGCGTTCTTCTTTGCGCCGACATCCTTCTTCGGACAGCTCAATTCGTTCGAGTTGATCGCACTGCCGCTCTTTATCCTGATGGGCAACTTCCTTGGTGCAACGCCGGTCGGCAAGAACCTGTTCCATGCCGCCGCACTTTGGCTGTCTTGGTTACGCGGTGGGCTGGCGATTTCCACGGTCGGGGCTTCTGCCGTCTTTGGCGCGGTTTCGGGCGTATCAGTAGCCGGGGTAGCGGCTGTTGGCTCCATCGCCGTGCCGCAGATGCTTGATCGTGGCTATTCCCGCGGGCTGGCGGCGGGCTCTGTGGCCTCGTCCGGAGCATTGGCCATGCTGATCCCGCCATCTGTGCCTTTCATCATCTACGGCGCTGTCTCGGGTGTGTCGGTGGGCGCGCTTTTCATCGGTGGTATCCTGCCCGGGATCGCACTGGCGCTGGCGCTCTGCATCTACATCTACATCTGCGTCTGGCTGAACCCCGAGGACGCCCCGCGCGAGACCGGCCCAATGGCCCCCTTGGGCGAGCGTATGCGCGCTCTGGGCGGTATCTGGCATGCTCTCTTGCTGGTCGCCATCGTGCTGGGCGCGATCTACACCGGCTTTGCCACGCCGTCCGAAGCCGCGGCCTTCGGTGCTGCCGGTGCGTTCTTTCTGGCCTTCGCCGTCTTCCGCGTGCTGACCTGGGCCAAGCTGATGGAAATCCTCGGCGCGTCGGTCAAGGTCTCGGGCGCGATCCTGCTGATCATCGCCTGCGCCAAGATCTTTGGCGATTACCTCAACCTTGTGCGGGTACCCGAAACCGTTAGTGCCGCCCTGACTGCCACCGACCTGCCACCTTGGGCGATCCTTGTGATCATCATGCTGGCGCTGGTCCTGTTGGGGATGCTGGTGGATGCGGTCTCGCTGATCGTGGTCACTACGCCGATCCTTTTGCCGCTGATCATTACGCTGGGTTACGACCCGCTGTGGTTCGGGATCATCCTTGTGATGAACCTTGAAATAGCGGTGGTCACCCCGCCTGTCGGCCTCAACCTATACGCCCTGCGCGGTGTTTGCCCCATGCTGAAGGTAGAAGAAATCATCCGTTCAGTCGTGCCCTTCGTCATCGTCCAGTTCGTGATGCTGATGATCTTCGTGCTGTTCCCCGGCCTCAGCCTCTGGCTGCCAGGACTGCTGTAGCAGCGACCGTCATTCAACCAATCTAGGAGGAACCCAGAATGACACTTTCCCGCCGTAACTTCCTGAAAACATCCGCTGCCGCCGTTGCCGGATCTGCTGCATTGACCGCTGGCTCCAAAGCATGGGCGTCAACCACGCTGACTGGCGTGAGCTACCTGCCGCCAAGCTACAAGGCGCTGTCTTTCGGCTCTGCCGGTTTCGTCGAACAGCTGGCACAGTCGGGCATCATCAATGTTGACTACTACGACAGCGCCAAGCTGCTGAAAGCCGACGAACAGCTGCCAGCACTGCGTGCGGGCACCATCGACTTCATGTTCCATACAACCAGCTACATTACCCGCTCGGTGCCGATCCTCGGGATCACCGGCCTGCCCGGGATCGTTGAGGCGCTTTATGAGAACCCCGAGCGTCTGGCCCAAGGCAGCCCTCTGTTCGAGCTGATGCAGGAAAAGATGCATGAGGAAGGCCTGCATATGGTGTCGATGATGGGCAACATCCTCGAGCCGGAGTACATCTGGTCGACCGCTGCCGCCCCCGTCACCTCGATTGCCGATTTGCAGGGCAAGAAAGTCCGCGTAGTCAGCTTCGAAGCAACGCAAGTTGTCGAAGGATTTGGTGCGGCATCTGTGCGCGTTCCGTCGTCCGAACTCTATCTCGCCCTGCAGCGCTACACGGTAGATGCGGCCGTTGCCAATATCTCGACCATCGTTGGCCGCTCGCTGCAGGAGCAGCTCAAGCATGTCTATAAGCTGCCGCTGACCGCCTACGGCATCGGTCTCTTCATGACCACCCAGCGTTGGGAAGCGATGAGCGCCGAGGAAAAGGACGCCTTTAACGTCGCTGCAAACTGGTTTGACGAGAACGGCGCCGCAGAAGCCAACAACAACATCTATCCAAACGAGTTCTGGCCGATGATGGCAGATGCAGGGATCGAAGTGATCGAACCTTCTGCAGAAGACATCGCCCAGCTTGATGCAGCTGCAGCCGATGTGCGCGCAGCTTGGGTCGCGGAAGTTGGTGGAGAAGTGGGCAACCGCGCAATCGCGCTGGCCCTCGGCCAGGAAGCCTAAGCTCCGAGGAGGGGAAGTGCCGTGAGACATATCTTCAACAAGATCGCGCAGGCGATGCAGGTGTCAGGTCAATTAGTGCTGGCGTTCATGGTAATCACCATCTGCTATGACGCGATCATGCGGTATGTCTTCACCGCACCGACCTCCTGGTCGCTTGAGATCAACACATTTCTCATCATCTATGTCGCGGCGATCACCGCCGCTGATGTGCAAAACACCGACAGCCATATCCGCATCACCTTCTTTGCGGACAAGCTCGGTGCGCTCTATCAGCGCCTCGTGCGGATCGCGATTGCGCTGGTCGGTGTCACCTTCTGCGTCATCATGACATGGCGCGGCAGCATCATGGCCTATCAGGCGTGGGAGTACGGTGAGCGCGTGTCGTCCAGTTTCGGCACGCCGATGGTCTATCCTTACGCTCTCTTGCCAATCGGCTTCGGGATGCTGACCGTCCAGTTCGCCCTGAATGCGCTTGATGCCACTTTCTGGCCTGACCGCGAGGATGGCCCCCGCGAAGGCATGCAGGAGATCTGATCAGATGGTCACCGCATCTCCGATCATCTGCGAAGTTGCCCCGCGCGACGGCTTCCAGTCTATTGCAGCCC
This sequence comes from Luminiphilus sp., assembly GCA_964221795.1. GTDB lineage: Bacteria > Pseudomonadota > Alphaproteobacteria > Rhodobacterales > Rhodobacteraceae > Yoonia. Next base: position 17,634 of record CAXQAV010000090.1, read on the forward strand.
CCCTGCCCACAGACGAGAAGATCGCCATCATCCGCGATCTCGCCGCCGCCGGTTGCCCGCGTATCGAAGTCGGCAGTTTCGTCAGCCCCAAGGCCGTTCCGCAAATGGCTGACATCGCCGAGATCGTGGCCGCCGTCAGCGATCTGTCCGCTTATTTGTCGACACTGGTTCCGAACATGCGCGGGGCCGAGAACGCCCTGAAGGCGGGTATCCGGCAGCTGGTCTATGTCTTTTCGGTCTCCGAGGCGCATAACCAGAACAATGTGCGCCAGTCTGTCGCCCAGTCCATCGACGGGCTGCGCCAGATCGTCAGCAACCTGACGCCCGATATCTTTCTGCGGGTGGACCTTGCGACAGCATTCGATTGCCCGTTCGACGGAGCCATCTCGGTCAGTGCCGTGGCCGATGCCGTGCGCGCGGTTGCAGACATCGCGCCGGCTGCCGAGATCGCCCTTTGTGATACCACCGGCCGCGCCAACCCTTTCGAGGTTTCGCGCCGCTTTGACACGATGCAGATGCTTCCCGAGACTGCCTGCAACACTTGGGCATTTCATGGGCATGACACCTTCGGCCAAGGCGTTGCCAATGCACTGGCGGCATGGGGCGCTGGCGTCCAGGTCTTTGACACTGCCGCATCCGGTCTGGGTGGGTGCCCCTTTGCGCCTGGTGCGACCGGAAACACCGCAACCGAAGACCTTGTCTTTGCCTTCAACGAAGGTGGCAAGGGCACCGGCATCAACCTGACCAAACTTCTGGCTGTCGCCGATCGCATTGCCCTACTTCCGGGTGGCGTGACTGGCAGCCATCTCCGCCTTGTGCCTCGCAAGCGTGCCGCCTGACGATCCTTTGAAAACCTCTGTCTGAAAGGACGAATACCATGCTCGATCTTGGAAACCGTGTCTCGATCTATCAGCCTGAACAGGAGGAGCTGATCTTCCCCGAACTGCCCGAATTCGACACCGTCGAGGCCGAGCGTAAGCACCGCAAGGAACGCCTTGTTGCCGCCTGCCGTGCCTTCGCACAGCAGGGGTTCGACTATGGCTTTGCCGGTCACCTGACTGTCCGCGACCCCGAGCGGCCGGAGCTATACTGGACCAATCCCATGTGCGTCCATTTCGACAAGGTGAAGGTATCAAACCTGATCCTTGTGGATCATGCTGGAACGGTCATCGAGGGCGACTATGCCGTAAACCGCGCGGGTTTCATCCTGCACGCTAACGTGCACGAAATGCATCCCGACATCATCGCCATGTGCCACGCCCACACTACCTATGGGACCGCATGGTGCGCCACAGGCCGCCCGATTGACCCGATCACACAGGATGCCTGTGCTTTCTTCGAAGACCATGTCGTGATTGGTGATCAGGCCGGTGCAGTCGCCGTTGAGAACCACGCCGGCTCTGACGTCTCCAAAGCGTTCAAGGGCGTCAAAGCAGCCCTGCACCAGAACCACGGCCTGCTGACCGCCTCGCGCCATTCGATCGAAAGTGCCGCCTTCTGGTTCATTGCTCTGGAGCGGTGCTGCAAGCAGCAACTCGATATTGCTGCCAGCGGCATCACGCCGATCCGCATTCCCGAAGATCGCGCCCGCTATAGCCGCGAACATGTGGGCAGCGAATATATCGGCTGGCTGCACTTCCAGACCATCTGGAACCAGCTTGTGATCGATCAGCCGGATATGTTCGACTGAACCAAAGATACATCGAAAAGGGAGATCGGCTATGAACCTGTCACGACTGGCGGCAGAAGCTGCGGAAAACGGGCGCCCCGTGCGGGCCGGACTGATCGGTGCGGGCAAGTTCGGCTCGATGTTCCTCAGTCAGGTTCCGATAATTGCGGGGCTCGAGGTGACAGCGATTGCCGATCTCGACCCTGACCGCGCACGTACCGCCTGCCGCGCGGTCGGCTGGGATGAGGCGCGCATCGGCGCCACGGCCTATGTCACCAGTGGCGCAGAGCTGGCTGCTCGTGATGACCTAGATGTCGTGATTGAAGCTACAGGCAACCCCCGCGCGGGTATCGCCCATGCCGAAGCCGCGATTGCGGCGGGCAAGAATGTGGTTATGGTCAATGTCGAGGCCGACGCGATGGTCGGCCCCGCCCTTGCCAAGAAGGCCGCGTCTGCCGGTGTCTGTTATTCGATGGCCTATGGCGACCAGCCTGCACTGGTTTCGGAGATGGTCGACTGGGCCCGCGCTGCAGGGTTTCACGTCACCGCGGCATGCAAGGGCACAAAATACCTGCCCAGCTACCACAACGTGACGCCAGATGATGTCTGGACCCACTACGGCCTGACCCCGGAAGAGGCCCAGAAGGCAGGCATGAACCCGCAGATGTTCAACTCGTTCCTTGACGGCACCAAAAGCGCCATCGAGATGGTTGCTATCGCGAATTCCTGCGGACTGGACGTTCCGGCCGCGGGCCTCTCCTTTCCGCCTTGTGGCGTTGATGACCTCTCGCATGTTCTGCGGCCGCGCGATGTCGGCGGTCAGCTGGAGAGGCGCGGCATGGTCGAAACGATTTCGTCGCTTGAAAGGGACGGAAGGCCCGTATTCCGCGACCTGCGTTGGGGTGTCTATGTCGTCCTTGAGGCGCCTAACGACTATGCGGCTGCTTGCTTCAAACAGTATGGCCTGCCAACTGACAGCACAGGTCGGTTCGCCGCCATGTATAAACCCTTCCACCTGATCGGGTTGGAGCTGTCGATTTCGGTCCTAAGTGCGGCCTTGCGCAACGAACCGACCGGACAGGCGCGCGAGATGCGCGGGACAGTCGCTTCTGTCGCCAAGCGCGGCATAAAAGCCGGCGAAATGCTGGATGGCGAAGGCGGGTACACCGTCTGGGGCAAGGCCCTGCCGCTCAGCGTCGCGGGACAGGCCCTGCCGATCGGTCTGGCGCATGGTGTGAAGCTGAAGCGGGACATTGCAGCAGGTCAAACACTGACCCTTGATGACGTGGAACTGCAGGACGATCACGTGACTAGACTGTATCGCGACGTGATTAGGTAGCAGAGGACGCAGTCAAAGCAGGTGTTTTCATCACTTGCGCAAGAGCATTCCTATGGTCTTGTGCTGTGCTTTGTCGATGTGGCGGCGCATCGCTGCTTCGGCCGCTTCAACATCCTGTTTCAGCAATCCTGCAGTGATCTCTTCGTGTTCTTGCCAGGACTCTTCGGCGGCCACGCCCATGCGCAAGACAACACTCATCGCGCGGCGGATGTGGTGCCAGTGCAGGTGCATGGTCTGCTGGATCGTCTCGTTTCCGCTCCAGCCGTAGATCATCTTGTGAAACTCGAAATCGGTATCGATCTGCGCAATCGGGTCCCGGGATTTCACCGCTGCCAAGCCCCGGCGCAGCAGGTCCTGTGCCCGCTCTGGTGCATCAGGTGGCATGCGGTCATATGCCAGTCGGACTGCAAAAGGCTCGAGCATGCTGCGGAATTCGTAGATTGATTGAAACTGGTCAACGCTGACCGGGGCCACGACCACACCCCGGCGGCCGGTGTCTTCGACGAAACCGTTCGCTTTCAGAATCGAGATTGCACTGTTCACAGGTTGCCGCGACACACAAAGCCTTGCCGCAATTTCTTCCTGGTGCAGGCGCTGGCCGGGCTCAAATTCCCCCGAACAGATCGCGTTTAGCAGAATGTCATGCGTCTGCTCTGTCAGTGATTTTGGCTGCTCGATTATGTCCATGTCCGTCCCTTTGTTCCTATGTCAATCACATCTGCCGGAGGGCTTCTAGACAGAATTCAGTATTTCGTATACGAAAATGGAAGAAGCAATCATTCTGGGAGAAGTGCTCATGTGTGAAGTCTTTGCCGGGCAAGATCCTGAACGCTACGCGAGTACGACCCGCCGTCTGCGCCTGAATGGGCAGAGCACTTCGATTCGTTTAGAGAACGCATTCTGGAGAACACTCGACGATATCGCCGCTCGCGATGGCGTCACCACTCCCATTTTCATCTCTACGCTTCATTCCGAAGTGCTTGAACGTCATGGTGAGCCTCAAAATTTCACCTCTTTGCTTCGATGCGCCTGCCTGAAATTCATGGAATTCACACGAAGCGAACCCGCAACAGCCATCGCAGCTGAATAGGGCCAAGCCTAGCTGCAAAGAATCTCGGCAGGTAGTAGAGGCATACTACCCGCCCCCCCGCCGCCCCCGAATAACCTGCTGGCAACATCTATTGCTTGCAGGAGGGCGCCTTGGCCAAACAAATCCACTCGATGATCCGCGTACTGGATGAAGCGCGGTCCTTGGCATTCTACGACAAGGCCTTTGGCCTGAAGGTTGCCGACAGGCTCGACTTTCCAGATTTTACGCTGGTCTATCTGAGCAACCCGGAAACCGAATTCGAGCTCGAGCTGACAATCAACAAAGGTCAGTCCGCGCCCTACGACCTTGGCAACGGCTATGGTCATCTGGCGGTGTCGGTCGCGGACCTTGACGCCGAACATGCCCGCTTCGAGGCAGAGGGCCTTGCCCCCCGCAAACTTGTTGAATTCGCACCCGCCGGTGAACGCATCGCGCGGTTTTTCTTCGTGGCCGATCCCGACGGTTACCAGATCGAGGTTCTGGAACGCGGCGGCCGCTTCAAATGACATCAAAGGGAGGACGAACGATGATGTCTGATACAGCAAGCCCCAAGGGGCTGACACGGCGCCAGCTGTTGTCGCGGGCCACCGCGGCAGGCGCATCATTTGTGGTGGGGGCGGGCTTTCTGGCGGCTCCCAACGCAGCCTGGGCGATGGAAACCGTCGCGCTGAAGCCCGAAACCATGGCGGCACTGGTCCAGATGGCGCGCGATATCTACCCGCACGACAAAGTGGGCGACGAATACTATGTCGTCGCTGTCAAAGGCTATGACAACGCCGACGCCGCCGCAGGGATCGAGGCCGGTATCGCCGCGCTGAATGCTGCAGCACAGGGCAAGGGCTATGCCGATTATTTGTCGGTCGGCTGGGAACGCGACCGCGTCGAGATCCTGCGCGGGATGGAGGAAAGCCCGTTCTTTCAGCAGATCCGGGGCAACCTAGTCACCGGTCTTTATAACCAGAAAGCGGTCTGGCCGATCTTTGGCTACGAAGGGGCTTCCTTCGAGCAAGGCGGCTATCTGAACCGCGGCTTTGACGACATCAACTGGCTGTAGGCCAAAGGGAGGATAGACAGATGGCTGCACCATTTGATCTGAACGACGACAGCGTTGTCGTCATCATCGGCACGGGCGCAGGTGGCGGCGTGCTGGCAAACGAACTGGCCCAGAAGGGCGTAAGCGTCGTCGCCTTGGAGGCCGGCGGGCGCTACTTGCCTCAAGACTATGTCAACGATGAGTGGGAAAGCTTTGGTCAGCTGGCCTGGACCGATGCGCGCACCACATCGGGTGACTGGCGTGTTGCCAAGGATTTCAGCGGTCTTCCTGCGTGGATCGTCAAGGCCGTTGGCGGCACGACGACCCATTGGGCCGGAGCCTCGCTGCGGTTCCAGGAGCACGAGTGGAAAGCGGCCTCGACCTATGGTGCCGTCCAGGGGGCAAACCTGCTTGACTGGCCCATCGACGCGGCCGAGATGGATCCTTGGTATACCTTGGCTGAGGACAAGCTGGGTGTGACCCGCACTGGCGATCGCCCCGGTCTGCCCGGAAACAACAACTACAAGGTGTTCGAGGCCGGCGCCAAGGCGCTGGGCTATGAAAAAGTCTCGACTGGCCGCATGGCGATCAACGCGGACGACAAGCGTGACCGGATGATGTGCCAGCAGACCGGTTTCTGCTTCCAGGGCTGCAAGTGGGGCGCCAAATGGTCTGCCGCATATACCGACATCCCTGAAGGCGAGGCGACCGGCAATCTCGAAGTGCGCGAGCGCGCCCATGTGGCCCGCATCCTGCACAATGAAGCGGGCAAGGTTACCGGTGTGGAATACTTCGACGCCGAAGGTAATCTGCAGATGCAGAAGGCGCGTATCGTTTGCTTGGCAGGCAACACGTTTGAAAGCCCGCGTCTGCTGCTCAACTCGGCCTCGTCGATGTTCCCTGATGGCTTGGCCAACTCATCCGGTCAGGTCGGCCGCAACTACATGCGCCATGTCACAGGGTCGGTCTATGCGACCTTTGACAAACCCGTGCGGATGTGGCGCGGAACCACGATGGCGGGGATTATTCAGGACGAAGCACGGCACGACACCTCACGTGGGTTCGTTGCGGGATACGAGCTTGAAACCCTCTCGCTCGGACTGCCGTTCATGGCGGCGTTCCTCGATCCAGGCGCATGGGGCCGCGAATTCACCACGGCGCTGGATTCCTACGAAAACATGGCCGGCATGTGGATCGTAGGCGAGGATATGCCACAGGAAACCAACCGTGTGACATTGAACAGTGATGTGACCGACCAGTGGGGCCTGCCTGTCGCCAACGTGCATTTCGACGACCACCCCAATGACATCGCGATGCGCAACCATGCCTACAAGCAGGGACAGGCAATCTATGAGGCCGTCGGCGCGACCCGCACCATGCCGAC
>CAXQAV010000091.1:0-2332 GCA_964221795.1 Luminiphilus sp.
GAGGTCCGGCAACCCGTCGAGAGGGTCAACCACCTCGCCATCTGGACGCGCATAGAGTGCATTCATGGTGAAATCCCGGCGCGCGGCGTCTTCCTTGATACAATCGGAAAAGGCAACGACCGCCCGACGGCCATCCGTTGCGACATCCCGCCGAAAGGTCGTGATTTCATAGGGCACTGATTTATGCACGAGCGTCACAGTGCCATGATCAATGCCTGTCGGAATGGCCCGGATACCTGCGGTCTCTGCCAGATCAATCACCCGCTCTGGCCGCATGTTGGTACATAAGTCGAGGTCGGAGGCCCCCGCCCCCAACAGCGCGTTTCGCACACAGCCGCCAACGAAATACACATCCGCGCCGCCGTCTTTCAGCACCTTGCAGACGTGCTGCGTGTCCGGATCCTCCAACCAGTCTGTGCGCAGTACTGTCATCTTTGCATCCGTTCAGCCAAACCACGCAGCATCCGCGCCGTTGCACCCCAAATGTAGTAGGGACCATACGGCACTGCGAAGTAATGCCGCCGAACACCCCGCCAGCGGCGAGACTGAACCTGGTAATTCCCGGGATCCAGCAGATGCGACAGGGGAACACTGAAAACTTCAGCAACTTCCCCCGCCTCTGGGCGGATCTCAAAAGGGCGGTCGATCAGGGCCACCACAGGCGTAACCTGAAACCCGGTAACGGTCTCATGCTGCGGAAGACTGCCCAGTATGCGGGGCAATTCCCGTGGCAGGCCGATTTCTTCCCAAGCCTCTCGCAGAGCGGCATCCGCGACGGTTGCATCCGCCGCATCCTGTTTGCCACCGGCAAAGGCGATCTGTCCGGGATGATATTTCAGCGCTGAAGAACGCGTTGTCAGGATGACCTGTGGGGCCTCCTGATAGGTGCTGACCGCAACAAGAACGCCCGCCGGTCGCAATTTGCGATCGGCAGGCAGGGTAACATCGGGGTTAAGGTCAAAGTCAGACGACCCATCCCCCACCGCGCCCAGCGCTGCGGTCAGCTGTTGCTCCAGATCAGGCACTGTCGCCCTGATCTGCGTCACTTGTCTTGCCCTCAAACCCCAACTCTGCAGGATCAAGGTCATAGTGGGCGCTACAGAACTGGCAGTCCGCGGTCACGCGTCCCTCGTCATTCACCATGGTGCCAATCTCTTTGGCAGAATAGATCGACAGGCTCTGGCGCACGCGTTCTTCGGAACAGGTACAGCCAAATTTGACCGGCTGGGTGTCATAGACGCGCGGTTGTTCCTCGTGAAACAATCGCAGCAGCAGATCGGTGGGAGACACCGAAGGGCCAATCAGCTCCAGATCTTCAACCGTCGCCAAAAGGTGCATGACCCGGTTCCAGTTCTCGCCCTCTTCACCACTGATGAGATCCTCGGCTGTCAGGGCGTCACCATTGCCCTCACCGTCAGCCACAAATGGCGAGGCTTTCGGCATCTGCTGCAGCATGATGCCGCCCGCGCGCCAGTGTTCCGGTGTCCCGGGTTCAGACGACCGCCCAAAGCTGAGCGAAAAGCGGGTCGGCAGCTGTTCAGACTGGGCAAAATAGGCTTCGGCACAGGCTGCGAGCGACCCTCCCGCCAGCGGGGTGATCCCCTGGTAGGGTTTCATGCCCTCACCCTGGTCAATCAGGATCGCAAAATAACCGCTACCAACCTGATCGAAAGGCGCACCATCGGTCAGTCGGCTTTCGTCATAGCTGGCATAGGCACGGATCCGCGCCGGCTCACCTTCTTTTTCGGGGGCGTAATAGTCGGTGGCAATCATCCGCACTGGTCCGTTCGACTGCACCTGCAGTGACAGTTTCCATTGCAGCTTGACCGTCTGGCCGATCAAAGCGGTCAACAGCGCCATTTCGGCGACAAGCGCCTCAACGACCTGAGGATAGTTATGTTGTTTCAGGATACCGTCGAGCACGCCATCCAGCCGCGCAACACGGCCGCGCATGTCCGAAATATCAAGCTGGAAGGGCAGGACGGTGTCGTCCCACGCGATTTTCGATACGAGTGTCATGGGGTTTCCTTACGCGCCGGGGATTGGCATACCGGCCCTATATAAGGTTTACATCATTAGAGTGAAGGGGTCAGTGTTTTGATCAGACGATTTGGAGAAATCCCGGACACATCGCGCAAGTACATCCGACGTCCCGGCGTTTATGCGTTGCTACCACGTGACGGGCAGTTACTGGTCACCTGTCAGACCGATCCCTATCCGGACATTCAGTTGCCTGGCGGCGGTATCGACCCCGGAGAATCCCCCATACCCGCCCTGCATCGCGAAGTGATGGAAGAAACCGGCTGGACCATTGGCACCCCGCGCAGGCTGG
>CAXQAV010000092.1:0-13838 GCA_964221795.1 Luminiphilus sp.
CGCGCTGCGGCAAGGCCCGCCTCGCCCCGTGCGGTGGCAAAGACCTCGGCCCCGCCATGGGCGGCGATCTGCACCGCGATATTGCCGACACTCCCTGCCGCACCGCTGATCAGGACCCGCTGACCCGTCACAGGGCCATTTGCAAGGACCGTATGGCAGGCGGTCATGGCCGGGATACCGAGGACCGCGCCTTCGGAAAAAGAAACATTGTGGGGCAGATGAACGGCCTGTTCCGATGGAAGGGCGATATACTCCGCCACCGTTCCAAAGGCGCGCTGCCATTGCCCATTCCAGATCCATACCCGTTTTCCAATGCGCGCAGGATCCACTCCCGCGCCAACCGCTTCGATCACCCCTGCCCCGTCGCTATGCGGGATGATCCTGGGAAACGGTGGCTTGGTCACACCCGGACGCCCGCCGGCCCGCGCCCGCACATCAGAAGGGTTGACGGCCGAAGTATGCAACCGCACCAGTACCTCGCCGTCACCCGGTGTCGGTGTGGGCAGGTCTTCGAGGGTCAGGACTTCGGCAGCAGGGCCGAAACGGTCGTAGGTGATCGCGCGCATCTTCACTCCTTCACAAAGGGTCAGCCGACGTCGGTTTTGCCCCGCCGGTCATGCCGCAGATTGGCGTAGAGCACATGGTTCCGCCAGCGGCCGTTGATTTGCAGATAGCTTTGGGCGACGCCTTCGTATTTATAACCGCAGCTTTCCAGAAGCCGCCGCGACGGGGCGTTTTCGGGCAGGCATCCCGCTTCGATCCGGCTGAGGTCCATGACGGTAAAGGCATGATGGACCAGCGCCTGAATCGCCTCGCGCATATAGCCCTGCCGCGCATAGGGTGCGCCGATCCAGTAACCTGTGGTGCCAGCCTGCGCGGGCCCGCGCCGGATATGGTCGAGCGTGATCGCCCCCAGAACCGATCCGTCGCTGCGCCGCTCCAGAAAGAGCGGTAGCGCGCTGCCGTTCGCAATCGAGCGCTGCGCCCAGTAGACGCGGTTGGTAAAGGCTTTGCGGGTCAGGTGGTCAGCCGCCCATGTGGGCTCCCACGGGGTCAGGAAATCGCGACTTTCCAACCGCAGGGCGGCCCATGAGCGGAAATCGGAATGCGCAGGCGGGCGGAGCGTCAGACGCTCGGTTTCGATCCGCACCTTTTTGCGCGTTCCAAGCATCAGGCGGCTAGTCTCGCTTTCAGGTCTTCCAGCGACGGCGCGGCCTCGGCTGGCCCGTAGAGCGCCATGGCGGTGCCTGCCTTGCCTGCCATCTTTCCGGCGAAATCTTTCACATCACCGGTCGTCACATCGTCGATATGGGCGATGGTTTCCTCGAGGCTGGGGATGCGCCCCCAGATCGACCAGAGCCGCGCCAGCCGTTCGGCGCGGTTCGAGGGGCTTTCGAGGCCCATCAGCAGACCTGCTTTCATCTGCGCACGGGCGCGCGCGACCTCGGCGGCAGTCATATCGTTGGCAGCGCGTTTCATCTCGTCGATGGTGATTGTCGCCAGCTCGCCAATCTGTTCGGCACTGGTGCCCGCGTAGATCGTGGTCAGGCCGGTATCCTCGTAGGCGCCGGTCTGGGCAAAGATCGTGTAGCAAAGCCCGCGGTTCTCGCGCACTTCCTGAAAAAGCCGCGAGGACATGCCGCCGCCCAAAATGCTGGAATATATCTGCGCGGTATAAATTGCTGGATCGCGGTAGTCCGGCCCCTCCAGCCCGAGGGTGAAATGCACCTGCTCCAGCGACTTGTTCTCGCGCCGCTCGCCACCGCCGAAGACGGCGGGTTGGATCAGCTCTGGCGCGCGGGCGACGCGTGGCAGATGTCCGAAAAGCGCCTCGGCCTGAGCAACGATGGTGTCGTGATCGACGGCACCGGCTGCGGCGAGGATCATCTGGTTGGGCGCGTAATGCTCAGCGACAAAGGATGTCAGGTCGGCACGGTTGAAACCGCTGACAAGCTCGGGTTCACCAAGGATGGTCCGCCCCATCGGTTGGTCCGGATAGGCCACCTCTTGCAGCCAGTCAAAGATGATATCGTCCGGCGTGTCGTGGGCTTGTCCGATCTCTTGCAGGATCACACCGCGCTCGACTTCGATTTCTTTGGGATCAAAGACAGGGTTCAGCAGGATATCGGCGACGACATCCAGACCAAGCGCTACGTCATCTTCCAGCATCCGCACGTAATAGGCGGTCATCTCGCGGCTGGTGTAGGCGTTGATATAGCCGCCCACATCCTCGACTGCCTCGGCAATCTGGAGGGCAGACCGCGTCTTGGTCCCTTTGAAGGCCATATGTTCGAGGAAATGCGCGATGCCGTTCTGCTCGGCCCGCTCGTGGCGGCCACCGGCCTGCACCCAGACACCGATGCTGACCGATTTCAGGCCGGGCATACGTTCGGTGACGATCTGGAACCCGTTGGAGAGTGTGTGCAGCTGGATGGTCAACGCGCGATCCGTTCTTTGATGAGCGACTGGATGGCCGCAAGGTCATTGGCGACGCGGGTGAGCCGCTCGGGCCGATCATAGAGGTCGGCCATACGTGGTGGCAGCGGCGCCGCGACACCGGAGGCCGCTTTCACGGCATCAGGGAATTTTGCGGGGTGTGCGGTAGCCAGCGTCACCATTGGCGTTGTGCCGAGGTGGGGTTCTGCCACATGCACGCCGACTGCCGTATGCGGGCAAAGCAGCTCGCCGTGCTGGTTGAAATAGCGGGTGATCGCGGCGGAGGTTTCCTCTTCCGAGGCGCGGCCAGATTTGAAGGTATCTTTCAGATACTGGTAGGCACCCTGCGAAATCTGGAAGCCACCCTTCTTGAGGTCTTCCATCTGGGCTGCGACTGCTGCGCCGTCGCGTCCGTAGGCATCAAAGAGTGCGCGTTCGAAGTTCGAGCTGACCTGAATATCCATCGACGGGCTGATCGTTGGTTCGACGCCTTCTTTGGTATAGGCGCCGGTTTCCAGCGTGCGGTGCAGGATATCATTGCGGTTTGTCGCGACAACGAGGTCGGCAATCGGCAGACCCATCTGCTTGGCGATATAGCCCGCAAAGATGTCGCCGAAGTTGCCTGTTGGCACGGTGAAGCTCACCTCGCGGTGTGGCGCGCCGAGGCTCACCGCAGCGGTGAAGTAATAGACTACCTGTGCCAACACGCGGCCCCAGTTGATCGAGTTCACACCCGCCAGTTTCACCTCTTCACGGAAGGCGAAGTCGTTGAACATATCCTTCACAGCGGCCTGACAATCGTCGAAGTCACCATCGAGGGCGAGCGCGTGGACGTTGCTTTCGACAGGTGTCGTCATCTGGCGCTGCTGGACCTCGGAGACGCGACCGTGCGGGTACATGATGAAGACGTCAACTGCCTCCAAGCCGCGGAAGGCTTCGATCGCGGCAGAGCCTGTATCGCCAGAGGTCGCACCAACAATCGTGATCCGCTCGCCCGAGCGCGTCAGGGCCGCCTGGAACATCTGCCCGATCAACTGCATCGCGAAGTCTTTGAACGCGAGCGTTGGTCCGTGGAAAAGCTCCAGCAGGAAGTGGTTGCTGTCGAGCTGGACCAGAGGCGCGCGGGCGGCATGGCCGAAACCGGCGTAGGCCTGCGCGATCAGTCTTTTGAACTCTTCGTCTGTGAACGTGTCACCGATGAAGGGGCGCATGACGTCAAAGGCGACCTCTTCATAGGACTTGCCCGCCATATCCGCGATCTGTGCCTTGCTCAGCGTCGGGACTGTTTCGGGCACATAAAGACCACCGTCGCGGGCGAGGCCGGTCAGCATCGCCTCTTCGACTGTCAGTGTCGGGGCTGTGCCACGGGTCGAGATATAGCGCATACGCCTAGTCTTCTATTTGGGGCCGCAGGGTGCGGCGTATCAGGTAGAGGCTCATAATCGCCCAGACGCCTGCCAGCAAGAACCATGTGATCGCATATTCCAGATGATCGTTCTTGATCCCTGCTGCGGTGATCGGCAGCGGGGTCAGACGCGGGTCGGCGGGGTCGCTTTGGCTGGCGACGACCATGATAGGTAACGTGCCCAGCGCCTGAGACATGGTCGCCACGTTGCGGGCAAACCAGATGTTCCGCGCGAGGTCTGGCTCGGGCGTGCTGTCATTCTGGTCATCTGGCCATAGCAAGGTGCCGGTGACCCGCATATTGCGTGTCAGGGGTGCTGCTTCTTTGTTGTCCAGCGCAAGAAGTCCCAGATCGACCATGATGACGCCGATCTCGGTTTCGAACTTTGAGATTACCCGATAGCCAGTGCCCGCAGCCGTGCCGGAATCCAGCACATGCAGTTCTTCTGCGGTCGGGCGACCGGACACGAGAACGCGGGTATATTCGTCCTGCGCTTCGCTGACAAAGCGCGACAGGGGCGCGTGCGGCGCAGCAAGCCGCGCGTCGATATCGGCGAGGATATCTTCTTTCCAGGCGAGCCGTTCAATCTGCCAGAACCCCAGGCTGAGCAAGACGCCGCAGCCCGACAAACCAAGGATCAGGGGAAAAAGGATCTTCCGTAGCATTGCGGACCTTTGAAGGGAAAAACGCGCGAGAGGTCTCGCGCGTTTGTCAGTATTTCTCGTCTTGCCAAATCAGCGTTGGCGGCAGCTTTCCGTTCTTAGATCGCCCAGATGTAGACAACGAAGAACAGGAACAGCCAGACCACGTCAACGAAGTGCCAGTACCATGCGGCTGCTTCGAAGCCGATGTGCTTTTCCGGTGTGAAGTGACCTGCCCGGACGCGCAGGTAGCAGACAAACAGGAAGATCGTCCCGATAATCACGTGCAGACCGTGGAAGCCCGTTGCCATGAAGAAGTTCGAGAAGAACTTGTCACCGCCAAAGGTCCAGTCCTGCTCGACCAGCAGGTAGCGGTATTCATAAGCCTGCAGCCCCGTAAAGAAGACGCCCAGAACAACAGCCAGCAACAGGCCGTGCTCGACGTCCTTGCGGTTGTTTTCATGGACCAGCGCGTGGTGGGCCCAGGTCACGGCCATGCCCGAGCAGAGCAGAACCAGTGTGTTGATCAGCGGCAGGTGGAAGGCGTCAACCTGATAGAACTCGGGCGGCACATAGGAGGAGCCCGCAAATTCGTCCATCGGGTAGAGGATGTGTTTGAAGACCGACCAGAACCATGCGGCAAAGAACATGACTTCGGACATGATAAACATGATGAAGCCATAGCGCAGACCGATGCGAACGACTGGTGTGTGATCGCCAGCGTTGCTTTCGGCAACCACTTCGGACCACCAGGCGAACATGACGTAGAGCACTGCTGCCAGACCCATCAGGAAGATCCATGGACCAGATCCATGCATCCAGAGGGTTGCACCGAATAGCATAACAAAAGCACCCGCCCCGCCGACAAGCGGCCAGATTGAAGGTGGCAAGATGTGATAATCGTGGTTCTTTGCGTGCGCCATGTGGTGCGTTCCCTTTAGGCTTATCGTTAGTTTGTTTCTATGCCGTCAGACGGCTGTGTTGTCAAAGTTTCCAGATCCAGCGATGCCTGCATTTCCTCTTCGGACAGGTCAATCTGGTAGAAGGTATAGCTGAGCGTGATGGTGTGGATGTATTTGCCTTCACGATCATCGACGATGGCCGGATCGACAAAGAAGCTGACAGGCATCATCACGGTCTCGCCCGGTTGCAGCACCTGTTCGGTGAAGCAGAAGCATTCGATCTTGTCGAAGAAACGGCCAGCCTCATAGGGCGTGACGTTGTAGGATGCCTGTCCGGCAATCGGCACATCCAGCGGGTTATGTGCCTCGTAGAAGGCCAGTCCTGTCTCGCCGATACGGATTTCGACTTCGCGGACTTCAGGTTTGAAGGTCCAAGGCATGTCACGCTCGAGCGAAGCGTCAAAACGCACCTTGATGGTTTCATCAAGGATCACATCGCTGGCGCTCTCGGCGACATTCGTCACACCGCCAAAGCCGGTGACGCGGCAGAACCAGTCGTAGAACGGGACCGAGGCCCACGCGAGGCTGCCCATCAGGAAGACGACACCAACGGTCTGAAAAAGGGTCCGCTGTGGACCCTGAAGGTTCGGGAAAAGTTTCATTCACTCGCTCCTTCTTCGGGAACAATTTGCGGACGGGCGACGTGGTCGAACCGTTCGAACGACGACGCATCACCAAGTTGCAGGACCTTGACCACCGTCAGGCCGAAAACGATCGCAATGAACCCGATCAACAACAGGCCAACGCCGTAGTTGCGGCCTTTGCGGCGCTCGTGGATTTCATGTTCGACCTGAAGTGCCATTACCAGCCTCCCAGCCCGTAGAGGCGCAGAGCCGCCTCGACCAGCAGCGCGCCGAAGTGCGCGAAGAGGTAGTAGAGCGAGACCTTGAAGACCTTGATCTCGGTGCGGTGCTTATCGGCCTCGCAGGCGGCATCGTCACGCTTCCAGATGTCATAGGCCCCTTTCAGGAACCAGCCATTGAAGAAGAGTGCCACGGCCAGATAGAACGGCCCGCCGATCGAGGTGAATGCCAGACCAACGGCGACCGGGGCAAGCAGCACAGTGTAGACAAGGATATGCTTGCGGGTGCTGTCGCGACCGTGGGTTTCTGTCAGCATCGGGATATCCGCGTTGCCGTAATCCGATTTGACGAAGAGTGCGAGCGCCCAGAAATGCGGCGGGGTCCACATGAAGATCAGCGCGAACATGAGCACGCTTTCGACGCTGACGGTGCCAGTGGCAACAGCCCAACCGATCATCGGAGGGAAGGCACCGGCCGCACCACCGATCACGATGTTCTGCGGCGTCGCCCTCTTGAGCCACATGGAATAGATGACGGCATAAAAGAAGATGGTGAAGGCCAGCAGGAAGGCCGACAGGAAGTTCGTCGCCAGTGCCAGCAGGATGATCGAGAAGCCAGAAAGAGCGAGGCCGATCCCGAGCGCTTCGCCCGGCTGCACGCGACCCGACGGGATCGGGCGGCCTGCGGTGCGCTTCATCCGCGCGTCGATATCGGCATCCCACCACATATTCAGCGCACCAGATGCCCCTGCCCCGACAGCAATGCAGAGAATGGCCACGAAACCGATGAAAGGATGCACCTGCACGGGTGCCACAAGAAGGCCAACCAGCGCTGTGAAGACCACCAGCGACATCACACGCGGCTTCAACAGGGCAAAATAATCGCCCATGTTGGCCTCATAGGTTCGTTCTGTCGCGCTAATATCGCTCATCTTTGACCTGACACGTTCAATTCAATGAAAGCCCGCTGGGTCGTGGTGCGGGATAAGGGCGGGAGGTTTCCCCCGCCCCTGATTTCGTTAGGACGTCACGCCGTTTTCAGCCAGCCACGCGTCATAGGTTTCCTGGCTGACGACTTTGACAGTGATCGGCATGTAGGCGTGGTCCTTGCCGCAAAGCTCGGAACACTGACCGAAGTAGATGCCCTCACGCTCGGCAGCGAACCACAGCTCGGCCAGACGGCCAGGCACAGCGTCCTGCTTCACACCGAATGCAGGGATGGTCCAGGAGTGGATCACGTCAGCTGCAGTGACCTGCATCACAACGGTTGCGCCAATCGGCACGACAACGGCTGTGTCGGTGGCCAGCAGGTATTCGTTCTGGCTGTAGCCGTAGTCTTCCAGCTCTTCACGCTGCAGCATGTAGCTTTCGAAGCCAAAACCGTGGTCGACATATTCATAGCCCCAGAACCACTGGTAGCCGGTGACCTTGATGGTGATGTCGGCCTCTGGAATTTCCTGCTGTTTGAACAGCACTGGCAGAGAGAATGCACCGATGAAGACGAGGATGATCACCGGTACGACCGTCCAGGCAATCTCAAGCGGGCTGTTGTGGGTGAAGGTCGCAGGGGTCGGGTTGCGCTTTTGGTTATAGCGGATGATGACCCATGCCAGTAGTGCCGTCACGAACAGCGAAATGATCGTGATGATGACCAGCAGCATGTTGTCGAGCCAGACCACATCGCGCGCCAGTTCAGTTGCCGAAGGCTGGAAACCCGTGCCGCCCTGAACAGGTGCACCGACAATCTCAAGCTCTTGGTTGACGTCCTGAGCCACGGCGGAAGAACCGGCCATGAACAGACCAGCTGTCGCCCACATCGAAGCCACGTAAGTATTCAAACGCATATCTAACCCTTATCTCAACGCGCCCTAGGGGCGCTGTTCCCCGGCAATCCCGCTGTTGGGTCTGGGCGGAATCCCATTGTATTCGGCCGTCCGTGTCCCATATCCTGATGCACAACTCAAGAACCGTGATTGCGTCAAACAGACGCTTTGATGAGAAAAATCACCCCCAGAGAGGATTTTCCCATGTCAGCCGACCCATTCCGCCCGTTTGAGACCAATCTGGATCAGGATCAGGCGCTGGGAATGCTGCGTGAGGCTGTTGCAGGGGCCGATGACGGCGAACTCTTCCTCGAACGGCGCAAATCCGAGGTGATTTCCTTCGATGACGGGCGAATCAAGACTGCGAGCTTTGATGCCTCCGAAGGATTCGGCCTGCGTGCCGTGCGCGGCGAGACTGCGGGCTATGCCCATTCCACCACGATTGACGAACACGCGCTGAAACGCGCAGTCGCAACCGCGCGCCTTGCGGTGGGAGATGGTCGCGGCACTTTGGCGGCGGCACCTGCAGGCACAAACAAAAAGCTTTATTCTGATGAAGACCCGATGTTGCAGGCGACCTTCCCTGCCAAAATCGACCTTTTGAAAGAGATTGATGCCTTCTGCCGTGCTCTGGACCCGCGTGTAGTGCAGGTCTCGGCCACGGTTGCTGCATCATTGCAGGAGGTGGTGATCCTGCGTCCCGAAGGTACGCTGGTGACCGATGTGCGCCCGATGTCGCGGCTCAACATCAGCGTGATCGTCGAAGACAACGGGCGCCGCGAAAGCGGTGGCATGGGCGGTGGCGGTCGTGCCGGCCTGATCGGTCTGATTGGCCGCGACCATTGGGAACCGGTCGCCCGCGAGGCGCTGCGCATCGCGCTTGTGAACCTTGATGCCGAACCCGCCCCTGCGGGTGTGATGGATGTTGTGCTTGGTCCGGGCTGGCCGGGCATCCTTCTGCACGAGGCGATTGGTCACGGGCTGGAAGGGGACTTCAACCGCAAAGGATCGAGTGCCTTTGCGGGGCTGATGGGCCAGCAGATCGCGGCCAAGGGCGTGACCGTGCTGGACGATGGGACAATCCCTGACCGGCGCGGGTCGATCACCGTCGACGACGAGGGCACGCCGAGCGGCAAGAATGTCCTTATCGATGACGGCGTCTTGGTCGGCTACATGCAGGACCGCCAGAACGCTCGGTTGATGGGCGTGGCCCCAACCGGCAACGGACGCCGAGAGAGCTTTGCCCATGCACCGATGCCGCGCATGACCAACACATATATGTTGTCAGGCGATGCCGAACCCGAGGCGCTGGTGGCTGATCTCAAGGACGGCATCTATGCAGTCGGCTTTGGTGGTGGTCAGGTGGATATCACCAACGGCAAATTCGTCTTTTCCTGCACCGAGGCCTACCGCGTGAAGAACGGCGTCGTCGGCGCACCGGTGAAAGGCGCCACTCTGATCGGTGACGGGGCGACTGCACTCAAGCATATCCGCGGTATCGGCAACGACCTCGCCCTTGATCCTGGGATCGGGAACTGCGGCAAGGCCGGCCAATGGGTACCTGTTGGCGTGGGACAACCAAGCCTGCTGATCGGCGGTCTGACCGTCGGTGGGGCAGCCGCCTAGAAATTTGCGATCGGCGGGTCGGGATTCAGAGATCATTAACTAAGAGCCTCTAGTCAGGATGGTGCAATAGTGCAGGGCCATCTGGATGACCGGACCTCCGACATCTTCCGTCCCACCTTCCCCTTCCCCCTTGGAAGACGATTTGGTCGACAGGCTCTGCCTATTGCGCTCGCGGCGGGTCGGCATCGCGACCTACCGCCGTTTGTTGTCGGAACACGGTTCGGCCAGGGCCGCTTTGGCAGCGCTGCCGGAACTGGCGCGGGGTGCGGGGGTTTCTGATTATAAACCCTGTTCGCGCGACGCAGCGCTCGCCGAATTGCGACAGGGCCGCAAGGCTGGCGCGCAGTTGATGGCAGAGGGAACAGCGCCCTACCCCAGCGCCCTGACCGAGATACCGGATGCGCCCCCTTTGTTCTGGGCCATGGGTGACCTGCAGCTCTTGCAGAGACCGGCGATTGCCATTGTCGGTGCAAGAAATGCCTCGTCGCTGGGCAGGCGCATGGCCAATCGTCTGGCCAAACAGCTCGCGGCGGAAGGCTGCGCGGTCGTTTCGGGCCTTGCGCGGGGGATCGACAGGGCGGCACATGAGGGCGCCCTTGCTGACGGCACCATCGCGGTACAGGCCGGTGGCGTGGATACGATCTATCCTGCAGAGAATGCCGAATTGGCAGTCTCGATCGCCGCGCAGGGGCTGCGGATCTCCGAAATGCCAATGGGCATGACGCCACTGGCGCGCCATTTTTCTGCACGCAACAGGATCATCTCCGGTATCGCGCGGGCCGTAATCGTGGTCGGGGCCGCCGCAAAGTCCGGCAGCCTGATCACGGCGGCCAATGCACTCGACTACGGGCGCGACGTGATGGCGGTGCCGGGGCATCCGTTTGATGCGCGCGCCTGGGGCTGCAATACGCTGATCCGCGACGGGGCGACACTTGTCCGCGATGCCGATGACGTGCTGGAAGTGATCGGCCCGGCCACAGCAACCATCGTCGCACCAGCGCCCGTGACCGCAGCACCAAAACCGGACCGCGGCCTGCGCGATATGGCAAAACTGCACAACATGATCCTTGACCGGATCAGCCCAGCACCGGTCTCCGAAGACCAGTTGGTTCGTGATGTCGCCGCCTCCGCGACGGTTGTGGCGCCGATCCTTGTCGACCTCGAACTTGAGGGCAAGATTATCCGGTCTGCCGGTGGAATGGTCGCCCGAAACGGCTGAAAATCACACAGGTTTCCACCCTTTTTCGGTCTGCATTGACAATCATGGAGCAGACACCACATCTTGCGCGACCTAGGAACATGCCATTTTCGCAAAGGATTCCCATGCCCGTTGTTGTCGTCGAATCCCCGGCCAAGGCTAAGAAAATCAATAGCTATCTGGGGAAGGATTACACGGTTCTGGCCTCCTACGGGCATGTTCGCGATCTGCCGCCAAAGGACGGATCGGTACTGCCCGACGACGATTTTTCTATGAAATGGGAGATTGCGTCGGACAGCAGGAAACACATCAACGCGATCGTTGAAGCGCTGAAGAATGACCCCGAGCTGATCCTCGCAACCGACCCTGACCGCGAGGGTGAAGCGATCTCGTGGCACCTGACCGAGGCCCTGACCGCCAAGAAGGCGATCAAGAAAGACACGCCCGTCAGCCGCGTCGTTTTCAACGCTATCACCAAGTCTGCGGTGACCGAGGCGATGAAGAACCCCCGTCAGGTCGATGCGCCCTTGGTCGAGGCCTATCTCGCCCGCCGCGCGCTCGACTATCTGGTGGGGTTCAACCTTTCGCCCGTTCTCTGGCGCAAACTGCCGGGTGCGAAATCGGCGGGTCGCGTGCAGTCGGTCTGCCTGCGCCTGATCGTCGAACGCGAGATGGAGATTGAGGCCTTCCGCGCCCGTGAATACTGGACGGTCAAGGCTGTCCTGGAAAGCGCTCGCGGCCAGACGTTCGAAGCGCGCCTGACCACGCTCGCTGGCAAGAAACTGGACAAGTTCGATCTGGCAAATGCCACGCAGGCGGAGATGGCGGCACAGGCCGTCACGTCCCGTGATCTGGTCGTCAAATCGGTCGAGGCCAAGCCTGCCACGCGCAACCCGTCGCCGCCCTTCATGACATCAACGCTGCAACAGGAGGCGAGCCGCAAGTTCGGCATGGGTGCCAAGCAGACGATGAGCGTGGCCCAACGCCTTTATGAGGCGGGGTTGATCACCTACATGCGGACCGACGGGATCGACATGGCGCCCGAGGCTGTGACCGGCGCGCGCGATGCGATCAAGGCAAAGTTCGGCGCGCGCTACCTGCCCGACCAACCGCGTATGTACAAGAACAAGGCCAAGAACGCGCAGGAGGCCCACGAATGTATCCGCCCGACGGATATGTCCGTCAGCACCGAAGACGCCAAGATTTCGGATGCCGACCAGCGCAAGCTTTATGACCTGATCTACAAACGCACCATGGCGAGCCAGATGGCTGCCGCCCAGCTTGAGCGGACGACCGTGGACATCACCAGCGCGGACGAACAGGTCATCCTGCGGGCCAACGGGCAGGTCATGGTCTTTGACGGCTTCATTGCCATCTATGAAGAGGGCAAGGACGAAAGCGTTGCCGATGAGGATGACAAGCGCCTGCCACAACTGGCCGAGGGCGAAGCTGCCAAGAAGGTCTCTGTCGATCCCGAACAGCACTTCACCCAGCCGCCGCCCCGCTATACCGAGGCCACGCTGGTCAAGCGCATGGAAGAGCTTGGGATCGGCCGCCCCTCGACCTATGCGTCGATTGTCACGACGATTCAGGACCGCGGCTATGTCGAGAAAGAAAAGAACCGGCTGATCCCGCAGGACAAGGGCCGCTTGGTAACAGCGTTCCTGACCAACTATTTCCGCAAGTATGTGGGCTATGACTTCACCGCCGATCTGGAAAACCAGCTCGACGAGGTGAGCGCGGGCGACGCCGACTACAAACAGGTTTTGGGACGCTTCTGGCGTGATTTCTCGGCAGCGATTGCCGAGACGTCAGAGCTGCGCATCACCGACGTTCTCGAAAAAATCAACGAGGTGCTGGAACCCCACCTCTTTCCGCCGACCGAGGATGGCAGCGATCCGCGCCTTTGCCCCAACTGCGGCGCAGGCCGCCTGTCGATGCGCACTGCGCGGTCGGGCGGGGCCTTTATCGGCTGCTCCAACTATCCCGAATGCCGCTCCACCCGCCCCTTCGGTCCCCCCGATCCGGAGGCCGAAGCATAGGCCATCCCACCGGACGGCAAGCTCTTGGGTCATGATCAGGGCGACGAGATCCGTGTCTTCAAGGGCCGTTTCGGTCCTTATGTGCAGCGCGGGCAGGTCACTGACGACAACAAAAAGCCACCCCGTCAGGGCGTCCCTTCCGAGTGGGTGCCCGAGGAGCTGACACTGGAACAGGGCCTCAAGCTGCTCCAACTTCCGCGCGAACTTGGCCCCCATCCCGAGGATGGCGTGACAGTATGGGCCAACATCGGGCGCTACGGACCTTACCTGAAACACGCCGCCAGCACGTCGGACCGTGGCGGCACCAATGCCAACCTTGAAAGTATCGACGAGGTCTGGACCGTTGGCATGAACCGCGCCGTCCAGCTTTTGGCGGAGAAGGTCGCGTCACGCGGTGCGCGGGGTAAGGCCGCGGCGCCGATCCGCGAATTGGGCGAGCACCCCGAGGCGGGCGGAACCGTGAGCATCTTTGACGGCAAATACGGGCCTTACGTGAAATGGGAAAAAATCAACGCGACCATTCCCGAGACCGTAGATCCGGCCGAACTGACGATGGCGCAGGCGGTAAACCTGATCGACGAACGCGCCGCAAAGTCGGGCAAGAAGGTTGCCAAGAAGAAGGCACCAGCCAAGAAGAAGACGGCAGCGAAGAAGTAGACAGACTAAATCTTCGAAGATTGCGGGGCAGGATTCTCGAAAATCCTGCCCTGCCCTGCCCCTGCCGCGGTGCGGCATGACATTGACTCTCCCCTACCCCAGCGTCACAAATTGCCGCGAAGCAGCAGGAGAGCACTTGCATGAACAAGATCTACCCCAACGCCTCTGCCGCCCTTGACGGGCTTTTGCACGACGGCATGTTGATTGCCGCAGGGGGCTTCGGCCTTTGCGGTATCCCCGAACTTT
>CAXQAV010000093.1:0-2382 GCA_964221795.1 Luminiphilus sp.
CTCAGCAATTCGTCACGCCAGATCGTGATGGCCTGGAAGGTCAGCGGGCTTTCGCAGAGCCCGAGGATCATCGTGTTGCGGCCCGCCTCGATCCGTTTTGCAATCGCGATCTCGCCTTCGCGTGACAGCAGCTCGACCGAGCCCATCTCGCGCAGATACATGCGGACCGGGTCATCGGTACGATCGAGCTTTTCGGTCTCCGCACCCCCGATCGCCACATCACGTGACCCGCCGAGGGTCGCCACAGCGGTGTTCGCCTGGTTCTCTTCGGTCTCTTCGCTTTCTTCTTCTTCGGTGACCTGAATGCCCATTTCCGAGAGCATCGACATCACATCCTCGATCTGGTCGGACGAGACCTGATCAGGCGGAAGCACCGCATTGAGTTGATCGTAGGTGATGTAACCACGCTCGCGCGCGTCCGCGATCATCTTCTTGACGGCGGCCTGGCTCATATCAAGGCTGATATCGCCGTCCTGGTCGTCGTCCTTGCGATCGTCGGTATCTTTCGCGGCCATTCAGTCTGCCCTTTCAAAGCGGTCGAATAAAATGATTCGCCTGATTCGGTTTGTATCGAATCAACCTTGCCTTGAGGTGATTCGCAAGCAGATGCCCTCTGCTTTTCCAATGTGTTGCATCTAACGTCAGTTAGGTCTTTTGCGGGACTTGGCAAAGTCGATTTTTTGTACGAGTTGCTCGAAAGCGGATTGCTCTTCCTTCTTCATACGCGCCCCGTTTGCACCGATAGCATAATCAACCTTGTCCTCACCGTTTCCGCGCCCCGCCTCATTGACCGCCTCGCTCGCTTTGGCAAGGCGCCAGGTCACCCCTTCGTCAGCCACGCCACCAAGGTCTTCGATGGCATCCTCGATCTCGCGGCGGTGGCCGCGACGCGCTGTGAGCTTGGCGAATTCTTCGGCCAGACATAGACGGGCGATGTCGTCATTGCCCGCGTGACGCATCACCGGACTGATCCTCACATGGCTTTGGGCAAAGAGCTTTTCAAGAGCCTCCTCGCCGCAATCCGCCCCGACCGGCGCACGCAGGTCCTCGGCCCCCAGATGGCGCAGGATGGTCGCCTGTAAGGAGCGGTGCAGCGGATCGCGGCTTTCGAGGCGCTCTAGATCCGATACAAACGAAGGTGCGACTTTTGGCGCGGCAATCATCGCGGCCAGAATGACCGCCTCGCGCAGATGGTCCTCATCCGTCGCCCCCGCCGCCAGTGCCGAGGCGCGGGCCGCCGCAACTGGGCTCACCTCCTGCTTCCAAGGCTCCCGCGCGGGCGACCAGTTGCGGCGCGCAGCAGGTTGGCGCGGCGCGGCCTTGCGGGTTGAAAACAGTGCCCAGCGCAGATCCTTGATCGCCTGCCCGTAGTGATTGCGGATCGAAGGATCGCGGATCAGCTGGATTTTCTCGCGCAATGCCTTGTCCAAAGCGGCCTTGCGCTCGGGGCTGTCAAAGACCTTGCCTTCGATCTCGCGCTGCCAGAGCAGCTGCACCATCGGGATCGCGGCCTCGATCAGCTTCTGCATCGCCCCCGCGCCCCGCGCCTTGATCACATCATCCGGGTCCAGACCCTCGGGCATCAGGGCAAAGCGCAACGACTTGCCCGCCTCAAGAAGCGGCAGCGCGATATCAATCACCCGCATCGCCGCGCGCAGGCCCGCCGTATCCCCGTCGAGCGCGATGATCGGCTCGTCGGCCATGCGCCAGAGCAGGCGCAGCTGGTCTTCGGTAATCGCCGTGCCAAGTGGCGCGACGGTCGCACCGAAGCCCGCCTCGGACAGGGCAATGACGTCCATATAGCCTTCGGCGACCATGAGCGGCTGGCCCTTGCCTGCCGCCTCACGTGCGGGGCCGTGGTTGAACAGGCTCCGGCCCTTGTCGAAAAGTGCTGTCTCGGGCGAGTTGTAGTATTTTGCCGGATGGTTGGGGTCCATCGCGCGCCCGCCAAAGCCGATAGCGCGGCCGCGCGCATCGCGGATCGGGAACATGATGCGGCCGCGAAAGCGGTCATAGGGTGCACCGCCACGGTCACTCTCGGCGGCAAGGCCGACATCAATGACCTGCTGCGCCGCGACGCCCTTGCCCGTCAGATGGGCGAAGACACCACCATTTGCAGGGGCATAGCCGATGTCCCACCTTTCCTGCGCTTCAGGGGACAACCCGCGTCGCGCGAGATAATCCCGCGCCTCGACCGCCGCTGCCGTCTGCAACTGCATCCGGTGCCATTTCACCGCCTGCTCCATCACCTCGACCAGTTGCGTGCGGTGGTCGGCCTTTTCCTGCGCCTGCGGATCACGCTCCGGCACAGGCATCCCCGCTTCGGCAGCAAGGATTTTCACGGCTTCCATGAAATCCACATTCTCGGTCTCACGGACAAAG
>CAXQAV010000094.1:0-5564 GCA_964221795.1 Luminiphilus sp.
CGAACATCTCGAAGGCCACATCTGCCTTCATCTTGGCGCGGCCCATGTCGTCCTGCGGATGCCACGGGCGGATAAAGGTCTGGCCACCAAAGGGGTCGCCACCTTCCCAAGCGAAGGAGTGCCAATAGGCGATGGCAAAGCGCAGGTGGTCTTCCATCCGCTTTCCCATGACCATTTCGTCGGGGTTGTAGTGATGGAATTCTGCGGGGCTGACCCCGTCAAAGAAACCTGTCGCCATTATGAATCTTCCTGTTCATTTAGGTTCTTGCCGAGAATGATCATCGACAGGATGTCGTCGTCTGTCACTTCGGCAATGTTGACGGTTCCGACCAGCTTGCCGTTCTTCATGACGCTGGCGCGGTCGCAAAGCTCCATCACCGAATGGACGTCATGGTCGATCAGGAAGATCCCGATGCCCTGCGCCTTGAGTTGCTGGATCAGGTCGGCCACCATCTGGGTCTCGTGCGGTCCGAGTGCGGCGGTCGGTTCGTCCATGATGAGGATCCGCGCGTTGAAATAGACCGCGCGCGCAATCGCCACCGACTGGCGCTGACCACCCGAGAGGGCCGACACGGGTTCGTTGAACTTCTGGAAGTTCGGGTTGAGACGCCCCATGATCTTGCGGCACTCGGCCTCCATCGCGGCGTCGTTGACCAGTCCGAAGGGTGTCATCAACTCGCGCCCTAGAAACAGGTTCGAGGCCGCATCAAGGTTATCTGCCAGCGCGAGCGTCTGGTAGATGGTCTCGATGTTGTTGGCCCGCGCGTCGCGGGGCGAGTTGATCTCGACCTTCTTGCCGTGGATGAAGAGTTCGCCGGCGTCCTTCTGATAGGCGCCTGACAGGACCTTGATCAGTGTCGATTTGCCGGCCCCGTTGTGGCCCAACAGGCCCACAACTTCACCGGGGTACAGATCGACCGAGACATCGTCGACCGCCTTGATCCCCCCGAAGGAGATCGAGATGTTCTTCATCTCGATCAGCGGTGTTTTGGCTTCATTGCTCATTATTTCGCCCCCACGCGCTTGCGATAGATGATGTCGATAAAGACGGCGAGAACCAGCACGGTGCCGACGACGATGTTCTGGAATGGTGCATCCACCCCGACCATCGCCATGCCCGACTGCAGGCTTTGCATGATCAGCGCGCCGATGATGGCGCCATAGATCGTGCCGAAGCCACCTGCGAGGGCGGTGCCGCCGATAACGGCCGCCGCGATAACGCGGAGTTCATCGAGCGTGCCGATGTCATTGGCGTGGTTGGTCAGGCGTGCCGAGGCGACGATTGCCGACAGGGCGCAGAGGAAACCCATCAGAGCGAAAATCTTGACCGTTAGCAGGCGGGTGTTAATTCCCGACAGCTCGGCTGCGTCAGGGTTGCCGCCGGTGGCGTAGATGTAGCGGCCAAAGCGGGTGCGTTTGGCAACGACTGTCAGAACTACGGCAACCATGATCAGGATCAGCACCGATACCGGCAGACCGTAACCGACTACCAACCCCTCGGGCATGACCTCGCCGCGTTCCTCGAACATGCGTTCCAGACGACGCTCGGGGATTTCATAGGCGTTCAGCACGGCGATAAAGGCAAAGATCGCAGCGACGATGATGGCCGACAGGGTCATCTCGGCCCAGAGAGGCTTCACGGGGAAGTCATGGGACGCTTTTGCGCGGCGCGAACTCCACATCGCCCAGACAGCGGCGATTGAAGCAACCACGGCAAAGATCCAGCTCCAGGTGGTGCCAAGCGTGCCGTTGGTGCCGCCGAAAATCAGGAACGTATTGTCCAGTGGCCCGATCGTCTGGCCGCTGGTCAGATACCATGCCACGTTGCGCCAGACGAGAAAGCCACCCAGCGTCACGATAAAGGCGGGGATCGTGAGGTACCCAACCATCCAGCCCTGAAACGCGCCAATCAGCGTGCCAACAGCCAGGCCGCTGATCACAGCCAAAATCCAGATCATCGGATGGCCAAGGCCCAGACCAAGTGTATTTGGCAGGATCTGCGTCTGCATCATCGCCATGACGGCAGATGTGGTCGCTAGCAGTGCCCCGACGCTCAGGTCGATGTGGCGGTTAACGATCACAAAGACCATACCGCAGGCCATGATCGCGACCGAAACCGTCTGGATCGTCAGGTTGAAGATATTGCGGGGTGTCAGGAACCGGCTGTCAGTAAACCAGTTGAACCCGATGCAGAGGATAAAGAGCGCCCCGATCATACCCAAAAGACGCATGTCCAGTTCCAGCTTCTGGAACAGGCTGCCTGCTTCTTTCTTGGGGATCGGCGCTGAAGTTACGTCTGTCATCTCAGACCTTCTTAACATGCGCGAATGAGGTGCGGCCCCGACCAGAGGTCAGGGCCGCAGATGGATTTAGTTACAAGGTGCGGGACCGTCGGTCACGCCCTGGCACAGGGCCTCCTGTGTGATCCAGCCTGCATCGACAACAACCGACAGGTTGTCAGCGGTGATCGGAACCGGGCTCAGGAAGCGTGCTGTCATGGTAGTGCCGCCTGGCGACGTCCACTGGATGCTGTCACCGACTTCTTCGCCAGCGGCCAGAGCCACAGCGATTTCACCGGCGGCTGCACCCAGATCACGGGCGTCCTTCCAGACCGAGACAGTCTGCGTGCCAAGGGCAACGCGGTTCAGCGCAGCGTGGTCACCATCCTGACCCGAGACAGGGATACCCTGCATGCCCTGTGCGGTCAGCGCAGCCACAACACCACCGGCGGTGCCGTCGTTGGAGGCAATCACGGCGTCAACGTTGTTGTCGTTGGCGGTCAGGATCTGCTCCATGTTGCGCTGTGCGTTCGCTGGCAGCCAGCCATCGGTATAGGCTTCGCCCACGATGGTGATGGCACCGGAAGCAACGGCTTCTTCGATGATCTCTTGCTGGCCGCCGCGCAGGAAGTCTGCGTTAGGATCGGTTGGCGAGCCTTTGATCATGACGTAGTTGCCGGTTGGCTGGGCTGCGAAAACTGCACGTGCCTGCATACGGCCGACTTCGACGTTGTCGAAGGTCAGGTAGAAGGCGCGGTCGTCTTCGATCAGACGGTCATAGGCAACCACAGGGATGCCTTCGTCGGCAGCAGCCTGAACAGCGGGGCCGATGGCCTGCGCGTCCTGTGCCAGAATGATCAGGGCATCAACGCCCTGAGCGATCAGGCTTTCGATGTCCGACAGCTGCTTGGACGAGGACGACTGCGCGTCAGCAGAGACATAGGTCGCACCTGCGGCCTCGAGTGCGGCGACAATCGCGGCTTCGTCTGTCTTCCAGCGCTCTTCCTGGAAGTTGGACCAGCTGACGCCCACGGTCACGCTGTGGCCATCGGCAAATGCGACAGTACCCATCAATGCGGCTGTCACGGACAAACCAATAATACGTTTCATAATTTCCTCCCGTTGGTGGCTCGTGTTACTGATTCGACGAGCCGTAGAGATTTAGTAGCATAATTTTTTTATCTGTCGAAAAAAATATGAAACGGTCGCTAAGAGTGCGTGTATGGTAGTGAAATGAAACAAGAATCAGCCGCTGCAAAACTGCGCCTTACCGAAGAGGTCGCCAGTCTGGATGCGCGGGCGCACACGCGTCTGCGGGTGCTGAATTGTATTCGTGAAAAGGGCGAGGCGTCACGCACGGACATCGCGCTGGCCCTGAAACTCAGCCCGGCTACCGTCACTTTTGTGACCTCAGGCCTGATGGGCGGCAAGTTGATCGAAGAGGTCGAAAGCGCCCCTGCCGACAATGCCAAGCGCGGGCGTCCCCGTGTGGCTCTCAGCCTCAGCAAGGGGCGGTTCCACGTTGCGGGTATCAAGATCGGGCGCGAGGTCATGTCGGTCCTCATCCTTGATTTCGATGGTTGCGAAGTGGCGAGCAAGATCACGCCTCTGCCAGCGCCGCGTATGGAGCCGAGGGCACTGGTCAAGGCGATCCGCGAGGGTGTGACAGCGGCTTGCGCCGATCTGGACGGCGGGATTGATGCGCTCGCGGGGATATCTGTTGGCCTGCCCGGACAGGTCGATGCCCATGAGGGCTTTGTCCATTGGTCATCGTCCCTGACCGAGCGCAACGTCAATCTGCGCGCGATCCTTGCAGAAGAAATGCCCTGTGCATGTTTCGTCGAGAACGACGCTAACCTCGTCGCCAAAGCCGAACAGCTTTTTGGCGAGGCACGCGGGCTGAAGAACTTTCTGGTGGTGACTGTCGAATATGGTGTCGGTCTCGGGATCGTGCTGGACGGGCACCTCTATCGCGGCGAGCGTGGCTGCGGCGCCGAGTTCGGCCATACCAAAGTCGCGTTGAACGGCGCTGAATGCCAATGCGGCCAACGCGGCTGTCTTGAGGCCTATGTCGGCAGCTACGCGCTGTTGCGCCGTGCCGCGGAAGCCGTGGACGGCGCCGCAGTCGGAACCGTGCGCGATATTGTGCGTCTTGCCGCTGACGGAAACGTCTGGGCGCAGCAGGTGCTGAAGGAGGCAGGGCAGATGTTCGGTCTCGGTCTGTCGAACCTGATCAACCTTTTCGACCCCGAACGGATCATCCTCTCCGGTGCCGAACACCGCATCGCGCATCTGCATGCCGAGGCGGTGCTGGCACAGGTCCGCAACAATGTGGTCAAGGTTGATGCACCCCTGCCTGATATCCGTGTCCACAACAGGGATGACATGAAATGGGCCCGTGGCGCAGCGGCGATGGGGATCGAGCTGGTTTCGGCACTCAAGGTGAAAGAGCTGGGTAAATGAGCCGACTTCCTGTTGTCTGCGTGCTCGGCCTTTTGCCGGTCTCAGCTTTTGCGCAGGCGATCCCACAGTTCACCCCTGTCCCAGTGGCAGAGCATGTCTATGACGGCGGCTGGGAGCATTTCGTCGGTGGTGGCCTTGCCGTCTTTGATTGCAGTGGCGACGGCCTGCCAGAGATCTATGCCGCAGGTGGCACCAACCCCGCGCAGCTTTTCCGCAATACAACCGAAGACACCCTGTCCTTCACTCCGGCCACCCCTGAGGCGCTTGCGATCACCGGTGTGACGGGGGCCTATCCGCTCGATATCGACAGCGATGGAACCATCGACCTTGCCGTCCTGCGTGTCGGCCACGATCTGCTGATGCGCGGCACTGGCGACTGCCAGTTCACGCCATTCGAGGGGATCGGATTTACCTCCGGCGACCACTGGACAACCGCATTCTCGGCCACTTGGGAAGACGGCCAGTCACTGCCGACCCTTGCATTTGGCACCTATGTCGATCGCTCGATCCCTGAAGGCCCGTTCGAGGCCTGCGACGCCACTTTGCTCTACCGGCCGGAAGGTGACCGCTACAGCGAACCTCAACCGCTCGCACCCGGGTTTTGCGCGCTTTCCATCCTGTTTTCCGACTGGTCCCGCACCGGCCGTGCCGATCTGCGCATCAGCAATGACAGGCACTACTATGTCCGCGGTGGCGAGGAACAGCTGTGGGCGATGGGGCAGACCCCGCGCCTCTATGGCAAGGACGATAACTGGCAAAGCTACACGATCTGGGGCATGGGCATTGCCTCGCGCGATCTGACGGGGGACGGCTTTCCCGAAG
>CAXQAV010000095.1:0-4229 GCA_964221795.1 Luminiphilus sp.
CCCATTGGGGCAGCCAGTACCATACCTTCCTGATGGGCCGCCCGCAGCAGCCGGGGCCTTTCTGTCCCATGGGCCGCGAGACAGGCATCGAAGAGGTCGAATGGCGTGACGACTGGCTGTTCCTGAAAGCGGGCGGCATGGTCGCGCGGGAAGAGGTGCCGTCACCGACCGATATCGACCCCGATCCGGTACGTGCTATCCGCCGCAAGCTGGGCGGGGCCCTGCCCGACGAGTTCCAGTGGCTCCGCACACCATATCCCGACCGTATTTTCCGGCTGGATGAAGACGCGCTGACGCTGATCGGGCGCGAGAGCATCGGCAGCTGGTTTGAACAGGCGCTTGTCGCCCGTCGTCAGGAACATCCGCGCTACGAGGCGGAAACCGAGGTAGACTTCGATCCCACGACCTATCAGCAGGCCGCGGGTCTCACGACCTACTACAACCGCAACAAGTTCCATGCGGCACTGGTGACCCATGAGCCGGGGATGGGACGGGCGCTGTCGCTGATGTCCTGCGCGGGCGACAGGCCGGATGGGGCGCTGACCTTCCCCGCGCCACCCATTCCGCTTGAGGAAGGTCCGGTTCGTCTGAAGGTCGTCGTCACTGGTGCGTCGCAGCAGTTTTATATGGCGCAAGGGGGCGACTGGCAGGCGGTCGGTCCGGCGCTGGATGCCTCGATCATCTCGGACGAGGGCGGGCGGGGCGAGCATGCCTCTTTCACCGGTGCGTTTGTCGGAATGGTCGCCTTTGATACCTCCGGCATGGGCCGTGAGGCGCGCTTTGCGCGTTTCGACTATGTGCCTGAGGGTGCCGTGGAATGATCAGCGAGCTTTGCCTCTTTGACCTTGCCGCGCGTGAAATCAGCATTTTGTTGCGTCACGACGGCCATATCGAGGCGCCGAACTGGCATCCGGACGGCTTCCTGATCGTCAATGGTGGTGGGTTGCTCTACCGCGTCCCGCTGGATGCGCCCGCATTGCACAGGATCGACACAGGGTTTGCCGTGGGATGCAACAATGACCACGGGATCTCGCCCGATGGGACCCGTCTGGTGATCAGTGACAAGACCGAAACCGGAAAAAGCTGCGTTTATACCTTGCCCGTAGCAGGTGGTGCGCCGCGCAGGGTGACCGAACAGGTGCCGAGCTATTGGCACGGGTGGTCGCCGGATGGGCGGACGCTGGCCTATGTGGGCCGTCGGGGCGAGAAATTCGCGCTTTATGCTTGTCCGGTCGCGGGCGGGGATGAGACCTGCGTGACCGATGCCTTTGACCATGTGGACGGACCGGACTACTCGCCCGATGGTGCCTGGATCTGGTTTAATGGCGAGCGGGGCGGCGCGGTGGACCTCTGGCGGATACGGCCAGATGGCTTGGATTTGCAGCAGATGACGCATGATGAAGCAGTGAACTGGTTCCCGCATCCTTCGCCCGACGGAGCGCATGTGGTCTATCTGGCCTATCCGCCGAAAACGGCAGGGCATCCGGCCAATCTGGATGTCTCCCTGTGCCTGATGCCGGCAGAGGGCGGCGTGCCCGAGACACTCTGCACCCTGTTCGGGGGGCAGGGCACGATCAACGTGCCGAGTTGGGCCCCCGACAGCCATGCCATTGCCTTTGTGCGCTACGAAATCTGATCTTTCCGGCGCTTCTCATGATTTTCGGTTGGAACATCCGTCGATTTTCCGTTGAAATGCGCAAAACACTGCAAAGGGCAGAGCAGACCGTGCCAGACAGGATCTCCAAACCGCAAACATCGGCGACCCGATGACAGGGATGCCCGTGGCACGTGCCGGTCAGGTGATTGGCCTTTTAGGAGGATCGTTCGATCCGCCGCATGAAGGGCATGTTCACATCTCGAAAGCTGCGCTGAAGCGGTTTGGCCTTGATCATCTGTGGTGGCTGGTGTCGCCGGGTAATCCGCTGAAGGCGCATGGGCCGGCTCCATTGCCGGAGCGTATGCAGGCTGCCCTTGCCATGATGCAGCACCCCCGCGTGACCGTGACTGACATCGAGGCGCATTTGGGTACGCGTTACACGGCGCAGACCATCGCTGCCTTGCGCCGCCGTTACCCCGGCGTGCGCTTTGTCTGGGTGATGGGCGCGGACAATCTGGCGCAGTTCCATCGTTGGCAGGACTGGCGCTGGATCATCGAAACCGTGCCTGTGGCTGTGATCGCCCGTCCGGGGCAGCGGTTGGGTGCGCGCAGGTCGAAGGCGGCCAAGGTTTATCGTCAGGCGCGGATTACAGGGCGGGGCGCACATGTTCTGGGGCTGCTTGAGGCCCCAGCATGGTCTTTCATCAACGTGCCCCTATCGGATCAGTCCTCGAGTGCAATCCGTGCACGGGGGGAATGGTGATGCTGATTTCACGACGGGCCCTACTGGCAGGGGCGGTATCATCCTTCGCAACCTCCGCATTCGCCGAAGGCCCCCTGACGTCTGTGCGGCCAAGGGCGCGGGTGTCGGTGGAAGATGCGATCCGGCGGCTGATTGCGGGCGCGGGGCTGACCGGAACCACAGGCGTCGTGGTCACTGATCTGGCGACGGGCGAGAAGTTGGAGGATCTCGCTGGCACAATCCCGCAGCCTCCGGCGAGTGTCACGAAAGCCGTCACATCGCTATATGCGCTGGAGGCGCTGGGCGCGGATCATCGCTTTGAAACACGCGTCTACACCGACGGTGTTTTCAGTGGCGGAGTGGTG
Source organism: Luminiphilus sp. (assembly GCA_964221795.1). Classification (GTDB taxonomy): domain Bacteria; phylum Pseudomonadota; class Alphaproteobacteria; order Rhodobacterales; family Rhodobacteraceae; genus Yoonia. Next base: position 2,705 of record CAXQAV010000095.1, read on the forward strand.
CAGGGCAGCCTGATCCTTGCCGGCGGCGGTGACCCTGATCTGGCGACAGACGATCTGGCGGCCCTTGCGGCCACGCTCAAGAATGCGGGTCTCCGTGAGGTAAAGGGCGATTTTCTTGTCTGGGACGAAGCCCTGCGCAATGTCGACGAGATTGATCCCAGTCAGCTGGATCACTTCGGCTATAACCCGACGGTGACGGGGCTGAACCTGAACTACAACCGCGTCCACTTCGAATGGAAGCGTCAGAATGACGATTTCACGACTGCGATTGATGCACGCAGTGACAATTACCGCCCTGCTGTCACCGTGGCCGAGGTTGATCTGGTCGAGCGCGATGTGCCCGTCTTTACCTATCATGATGCGGGCGACGTGGACAAATGGACTGTCGCGCGGAACTCACTGAACGACGAGGGCTCGCGCTGGTTGCCGGTGCGGCATCCGGCACTCTATGCGGGCGAGGTTTTCGCCACTTTCATGCGCAGTCATGGCGTCGTGCTGAAGGCCCCGAAAGAGACCCTGACCACGCCAAGCGGCCCGATCCTCGCGCGGTTTTCCAGTGCGCCTCTGACCGACCAGTTGCGCTATATGCTGCGTAATTCGATCAACCTCTCGGCCGAGGTGACGGGCATGTCGGCCACCAAGGCCCTGACCGGTGAAAGGCAAGGGATGCGCGCCTCTGCTGCGGCCATGTCGGCATGGATCGAAACACGTTGCGGTGGCGTTACGCCGGAGTTTGTGGATCACTCGGGCCTCGGGGATGCCTCGCGGATCAGTCCGTCTGACATGGTCGGCATACTTGCGGCCCCTGCGGTGCGTGATCAGCTATTTCCTATCCTGAGGAAGGTCCGTGTCTTTGATAGCGCCGGGACTGAGGTCGTCCGTGACGGGATGGCCGTTCAAGCAAAGACCGGCACGCTCAACTTTGTCTCGACGCTTGCCGGATATGTCCGTACCGAGAAGGGTCGCGATCTGGCTTTCGCGATTTTCTCGTCTGATCTGGCGCGCCGCGAAGTGGCTAAGGCGAGCGGCGAGGAACGACCACAGGGTGCGCTGGGTTGGGGACGACGTGCCCGCGGCCTGCAGCAGGACATCGTGCACCATCTGGCGTTGCGGCTGCCTGCCTAGAGTGTCATGTGCCGCGCCCGCGCGCCGCGTTCGATAGCGGCGGCATTCAGGCGATCGAGGTTCAACTCGTCCCTGATTTCTTCGAGCATGCGGGCCTCCGGGCCGACAATGCGGCCGTCAGCGGCGGCCACGTCGCAGGAGAGCGCATAGGCGGTCTCGTAGAGCCGTTCGGGCAGCGCATCGCGGATCAGGCCGAAAAGTGCATCCAGCCCGTCGACCTGTTCCAGAAGGTCAAAGACCATGCGCGACATCTGCGGCAGCCGTTCTGCATCGTAACCTGCGAAGACGGGCAGGTTGTTGATGGCGTTGCTCATCTTCACGAGTTCGGCGGTGCGGATGTCTTCGTCCGACGCCGAGACCGCGATCATGAGGGCCGCGAGCGCGTCTTGCGCGGAAAGTG
>CAXQAV010000096.1:0-18663 GCA_964221795.1 Luminiphilus sp.
ACGTCGGATCGACACCCGCAACCAGAGCCGCATAGTCCGCACCGCCGGGACGCCGTGCCGCGCGGGCTAGCGTGGCGGCAGACCAGTCGGCATAGCTCATCTCCAGCAATGACAGGTCCAACAGCCACTCGCCGGGGTAATCCACGATGTCGATATGCACGGTGCGCGGACCAGAGAAACTACCCAGCAACCCCTGCGGACGTACCCGCAACGAAAGGCGCAATTCACTGATCGACCGCGTGCCTTCGGGCCAATGTGGTTCAGGCGAGGTCAGCGCGTGCAGGTGGTTCTCATAGGGAAAGCGCGGCACGGTATCGTCGGGCTGCGGTTGCAGATAGGCGGCTTCGATTGCGCCCGTTGCTGCGGCTTCAAGTTGTGGCATCCGCCCGCGATCCATCAGGTTCGCCACCAGCGAGGTGATGAACACTGTCTTGCCCGCGCGGCTTAGCCCCGTGACGCCCAGACGGATCACCGGATCGGTGAAAGGGGCTGTCAGCGTGTCGCCCAGCCCTTCGGCGGTGCGGATGATCTGGTCGGCGATACTGGCGATAACCAATGTGGTGTCCTTTGATCGGGCTGGTCAGAAGATAGGTATGCGCCCTGCTAATGTGTAGGGATTGATTTTGCTGGGTCCTCCCCCTAAGCCCTTGGCATGCCACGCTATGCCCTTCTTGTCGAATACAACGGCGCCCCCTTCGCAGGCTGGCAGCGCCAGAAGGAGCATCCTTCCGTTCAGGGTGCGATCGAGGCCGCACTGGGCAAGCTGGAACCGCGCGAGCATACGATTGCCGCGGCAGGCCGGACCGATGCAGGCGTGCATGCCATGGGTCAGGTCGCCCATTGCGATATGGAAAGGGACTGGGACCCGTTCCGCCTGTCCGAGGCACTGAACTACCATCTGAAGCCCGATCCGGTCGCGATCCTGAAGGCGGTGCGAGTGGATGACGACTGGCACGCAAGGTTCTCGGCCGTCGAGCGCCAGTATCTTTTCAAGCTGATCACCCGCCGTGCGCCCCTGACGGTCGAAGCGGGGCAGATGTGGCGGGTCAATCACGACCTTGATCTGGAGGCGATGCAGAAAGGTGCGAATTACCTGCTGGGCGAGCATGATTTCACGACCTTCCGCTCGACCATCTGTCAGGCGCTCAGCCCCGTCAAAACGCTGGACGAGTTGCGGATCGAAGCGCACCCGCGCCCGCATGGAATGGAATACCATTTCCACGTCCGCGCGCGGTCCTTTTTGCACAATCAGGTGCGCAGTTTCGTCGGCACGCTGGAACGCGTCGGCGCAGGGGCGTGGACGCCCGAGGACGTGAAAACGGCGCTCGAAGCCAAAGACCGCGCCGCCTGCGGCCCCGTCAGCCCACCGATGGGTCTCTACCTCGCCCGTGTCGGCTACCCGACCGATCCATTCGCCTAGTCGTTGTCGGTCAGCCCCGCACCTGCACCCGCCAATCGTGACGCCTCGCTTTCCGGCACATAGGTCTTGGCCGCGAGCGCCAGCCAGATGTCCCAATCCGCCTGCGGGATGGTAAAGGGTCCCGGCTTGGCAGGGATGATCTCGCTGTCGCCCCGACTGATCGTGCAACGCTCCCACCAGAGCGGCACGCCATCGACGGCAAGTGCGGCTGCGATATAGGTCGAATGCCGGACATCATCAAAGGTGACCTTGGCATAGCCCATGCGGAAGGCATCGCAGATCACGGGCGCGATCATCGCAACGCTGCCGCTGACGACAACATTGTCCTCGTTCCACGTCGTCTTTGCAGCGCGCACCGATTCCTGCAGGGCCGCCGTGATGACAGAGACATCCGCGCCGATCCCGACCATATAGGCCGCCACCTGCGCCATATCCTCTGCCTGCCCCAGCGGGATACCAGTCCCCCGCGCGGCCTTCAGAACGGTGCCGCTGATCTCGTTCACCGAGAGCATCAGAACCCCGCCACCGGCAGCCACCAGTCATCCGCGTTGTCCAGCTCGTCAAACAGAGGCGCACCCTGACAGAGCGTGATGCGCGTCCAGCGGTCGGATTTGGGATCGAACTTGGCAGCACCAAAGAAGGCCAGCTTGCAGCGCAGGATGTCGATCGGCAGGCAATTGGCGCTGATCAGGTTGTCGCGGATTTCGGCGTAAGGGTGCGTGATCAGCGTCTGCACACGCCGCGCGGCGGCGCGGTGGGCGGGATGGTCCGCCAAGAACCGACCCAGCGGCCTGTCATCATCGGGCAGGTCCGCCGCCAGCGCTTTGACCTGCCGCGCGATATCGAGCGGAGACTCCAATTCGGCCCCTTCCTCGGCGTGGCGGTTGCCAAGACGGGGTTCCAGTTTGGCCTCGGAGACATACCAGAACTGCGCGCAGTCGTGCGGCTTGTCAAAGTCGGTGGCCAGCGCCCAATCCCAATCCTGAGCGATATGCGTCGTGAGGGTGGCACAGGACATGGTGGGATCAAGGACCGGAACAAAGGGTGTCGCCATGCAGTCGGTCAGCCCGTCGATCAGATCGCCGAAAGGCTCCAGCAGCAGTGCCGCGATCAATTCCTGTGTATCGACCGAGAATTGTGCGCTCTGCGAGATGATCTTGTCGAGCGGTTCACGGGCGGTCATGGCATCAGTCGTCAGCGTGCTGGCAAAGACCGGCCATTCGGCGCGAATGGTGTCGATCCGCTCGGCGGCAATCGGGTCAGGCACGTTCCATTCTGCCAGATGTTCGGCGGCGCGGGTCACCAGATCGTAGATGCGCCCGATCTGGTCGGGGTCTATGCTGGGGATCGCGCGGACACGGGCAATCGCGGTTTCGCGGACCTGCATCCATGCATCGAGCAGCAGCGGGTGGTTCACCAGAAACGGTGCCATGCCCAGACCGGTGGAATTGCCAATACCAAGATGTCGCTTGGCTTCGCGTGACAAAGCTGCCCCACCTACATGCTCGGCCAGATCATGGGTAAAGCCACGGATCAGCCAGACGGTCAGCATCTCGGCCATAAACGGCCCCGAAAGGCCGGGACGCTCGGCGAAATGGCCACGGTCGGCTATCCCGAACTTGCCGTTGCCGTAGACGGCAGTCGTGCGCATCAGATAGCCCGTCTCGCGGATTTTCGCGGGGTCAGGCTGCTGGCCCGCTTTCAATGCTGCGATGACGTGGTCAAACAGACGGACAGATTTGTTCGCGCGGCTCAGCACCAGATCGCGGGCGGTATAGCGCGAGGCTTCCTGATGTGGCGCGGCGGCGACGATACGGGCGATCTCGTCCGCGTCAGGGATGCCATCATAAAGCACATAGGCCGTGTCCCAGGCGGTCGCGATCACACGGTCCGTGCGCTGGTCCGGCGGCAGGTCGGTCGAGACCGCAACCAGCGTGTAATCATACCCGTGAAGCCGGATCTGATAGGTCGCATGGCCAAAGCCTTCGGGCGACATCTCCCAGACGGGACGGGTGACCTTGACACCATCAGCCGCCAGACCGCGCAGCAATGTGCGCAGGAAGGACAGGCGTGTGGGAAAGGCAGCTCCCATACGGCGCAGGCGCATGACCCGCGAAGGCGGGCGCAGGGGTTTTTGTGGTGGGGCGACGTGATCCTTCATGGCCCAAGACCTAGCGTGGCACAGGCGCTGCGCATAGCCAAAAACGACGTGAAAAGGTTGTGAGTGGCCAATCTTCCCGTGTCGGACTATCTATCGGCTATGGATGCGCGCAAACAGGGTGGGACCGGATGAACCGTCGGCTGAATAGACTGGTCGGGCTGGTTGCTGCGATGGGCCTTGGTGCGGGAGTTGCCCATGCGCAGGACGTCAGGCTCGAGGCCGAGACGGCACGCGGGGCGCTCTCGGCGGCATCGCTCTTGTTGTCGCTGGACGGAGAAGCCGCCCCGCAGGACTATGTCGCCGCCGCCCGCGCCGACTACCGCCGTCTGCTGACCGCACTCTATGCCGAGGGCTATTATAGCGGGACCGTCTCGATCACCATCGACGGGCGCGAGGCGGCGGCTATCGCACCACTCGATGCCCCGCGCCAGATTGGCACCGTCGTCATCAGCGTCGATGCGGGACCACAATTTACCTTCGGCGACGTACAACTTGCGCCGCTGCCGCCCGACACATCTGTCGACGCCGACCTCGGCCCGCGCCAGCCTGCGCGCTCCGGTGAAATCCAGACCGCCGTGCGTGGTGTCGTCGATGCCTGGCGCGATCTGGGATATGCCAAAGTGTCCGTGGCCGAGCAGCGCATCATCGCGCGTCACGAGACAGACAAGCTGGATGTGGCGGTCGGCTTTGACACCGGCCCGCGCCTCCGCTTCGGGCCGCTGACTGTCTCCGGCAACGAAACCGTCTCCGACGACCGTATCCGCGAGATCGCGGGCCTTCCCGTGGGCGAGGTCTTTTCCCCTGCCGAAATCGTTGCTGCCGAACGCCGCCTGCGCCGGACCGGCACCTTTGAAAGCGTGGCCTTTACCGAAAGCGACAGCATCGGCCCTGACGGTACCTTGCCCATCTCCGCCCTCATGGCAGAGGCCAAGCCACGCCGTATTGGTTTTGGCATTGAACTGGCCTCGATCGAAGGGCTGACCGTGTCGAGCTTCTGGTTGCACCGTAATTTCCTTGGCGGAGCAGAGCGGTTCCGCGCAGACGCCGAAATTGCCGGGATCGCGGGCGAGACAGGCGGGATCGACTACAGCCTCGGGGCCAGCTTCAACCGTCCTGCGACCTTCGGGCCGGACACCGACTATTTCCTGACCGGCCAGATTTCCCGCGAAGACGAGCCGGGTTTCCTGATCGACAAGATCGCGGTAGAGACCGGCTTTTCGCGCATCATCACCGAAGACCTGACCGTCCGCGCCGGTGTCGGGCTGTTGCATGCCCGCGAAGAGACCGCATTGGCCACCCGCGAATACACGCTTCTGACCCTGCCGCTCGATGCCACCCTCGACCGCCGCGACAACCCCACTAACGCGCAAGAGGGCTATTACATCGACCTCTCTGCCATGCCCTTTATCTCTGCTGATGGCGAGATCGCGGGCGCGCGGCTTTATGGTGATCTGCGCGGCTTCGTCACCTTGGGCGAGGGCGAGCGGCTCACATTCGCCGGACGCGGTCAGGTCGGCAGCGTGTTGGGGGCCTCAATCGACGAAGCACCCGCCGACTACCTGTTCTATTCCGGCGGCGGCGGCACCGTGCGCGGCCAACCCTATCAGGCGCTGGGCGTCGATACGGTGCAGGGCATGGATATCATCACCACGGGTGGTACGTCTTTCATCGGCGCGCAGCTCGAGGCGCGTTACCTGATCCGCGAGAATATCTCGCTGGTGGGCTTTTATGACATCGGCCACGTGGGCGAGACCGCGACCCCGACTGAGGGCGGCGACTGGCATGCAGGCACGGGACTGGGGGTGCGCTACAACACCGGCATCGGTCCGATCCGTCTGGACATCGGCACCCCCGCTTCGGGTGACAATGCCTTTGGTGCGGTGCAACTTTACATCGGGATAGGGCAGGCGTTTTGAGAAGACTTCTGATCATCGCAGCCACGCTGACCATTGCCGCCCCCGCCTCGGCCCAGACCGAGGAGGAGGACAAGGGCTATCTGACCACCCTGATCGAGGACAACCTCTCAGGTGGTGGCCGCGAGGTGAATATTGTCGGTTTCGCAGGGGCACTCAGTTCCGAGGCGACGATTGACGAAATGACGATCGCCGATACCGAAGGCGTCTGGCTGACTCTGACGGATGTGGTGCTGACATGGAACCGCGGTGCTCTTCTGCGCGGGGCGATTGACGTCGAGCAATTGAAGGCCGCACAGATCACTTTCGCCCGCGCGCCCATCGGCGAGGAAGAGAGTGGCCCAAGCCCCGAGGCGCAGCCGTTTTCTCTCCCTGAATTGCCTGTCAGCGTCGCACTGGGCGAGTTACAGATCGACCGCATTTCGCTGGGCCCGGCATTCCTTGGTGAGCCTCTGGATTTCGCGCTCACCGGCAGCGCCAGCCTTGCCGATGGTGAAGGGGCCGCGAATATCATCGCGACACGGCTGGGTGAAACGACGGGCGTCTTCGAGATCGACGGGGCCTATGCGAATGCCACGCGGCAACTGGGCCTCTTGTTGCGGCTCGAGGAAGGCGACGACGGGATTGCCGCCAATCTGCTTGGTCTGCCGGGGCGGCCTTCGGTCCGGCTTGAGGTCGCAGGCTATGCGCCGCTCGACAATTTCGCCGCAACCCTTGCCCTTGCGACAGCAGGCGAGGACCGTTTGCAGGGGGACTTCACGCTGGCCAGCCAGAACGGTGGCAGCCGCGCGACGGTCGATCTGCGCGGTGACGTATCACCTCTTTTCGAACCCGCCTACCGCAGCTTCTTCGGCAATGACGCAACCCTGCTGGCCGAGGTTGTCACGGACGCGGACGGCACCATCAACGTCCCGCAACTGGCACTGGACGCAGGTCAGCTTGCGCTAGACGGGCGCGTGCGGATCGGTGCGGGCGGCTGGCCGGAACTGATCGACCTGACTGGCGTGATCACGGCCACGGGCGGCCAGCCGGTACTTTTGCCGCTCGGCGGGGCAGAGACCTATGTGGAGGGTTTCGACCTTGATATCGGCTATGACGTGTCCGTCTCTGACGACTGGCGCGCGGATATCTCGCTGGACGGGTTCACACGACCGGGGCTCTCGATTTCCGAAGTGGGGATCACCGGTGGCGGTCTGATCCGTCCGGCAACTGTGGGCAGCCTGCCCGCTTTCACGGCACGTCTCGACTATGCCGCACGGGGTTTGCAGCTCGACGATGCGGGCGCGCAGGCGGCCCTTGGCGATGTGATCAGCGGCGTGCTGGTGGCCGAGCGGCAGGGTGGCACCGCGACCGAGATTTCGCAACTGACGGTGCAGGGCGCGGAGCTTGCGCTTGACGCCAGCGCAACGATTGCCGGACCGGACGCAGGCTTTGCGACCCAAGCGACGATTTCCGCAGGGATCGACGGGCTGGCACGGTTCTCGACCTTCGCTGGGCGCGAGCTTGGCGGCGGTGCTTCGGTCGAGATTGCCGCGCAAACGACCCCTCTGGAGGGAACTTTTGATGTGCAGATCAATGGGCAGATCCGCGATCTGGCCATTGGCATCGCCGAGGCGGACCGCGTGCTGGCAGGGCGCGGGGATATCGCCTTACGCCTTGTGCGTGATACAGATGGCACGCGGGTCGAAGGGCTCGAACTGCGGACCGATGCAGCTCAGGTGCAAGCCTCCGTCGATCTGACCTCGCAAGGGGCGGATGCGGATTTCACCGCGCGGCTGGCCGAACTCGGGCTTGTGCTGCCGGACATGCGCGGACCTGCTGACGTGACCGGCACCGTGGCACAGGATGCAGACGGCGTTATCCGCTTTGATGTGGCGGGCGCGATCCCCGAGACTGACTTCACAGCACGCGGTCAGGTTGCCGAGGGCGCCACCGGACAGGTGGTGAGTGCCACGCTTGCTGCAGATGCCCGCAACCTTGCGCGGTTCGCAACGCTTGTCGGGATGCCGCTCTCGGGCGCGATAGACCTGCGCGCTGAGGGTGAGTTACAGACCGAGGGACTGCTCTTTGACGTCACGCTGGAAGGCGCCACCAATGATCTTGTGATCGGGCAGGAGCGGGTTGACCCCTTCCTAGCTGGGGAAGGGCAAATCGCGGGTAGGTTCCGCCGCGCGGGGTCCGAAACCTTTGCTTTTGACGAGCTGCTGGTCGCGACCCCGGCCGCGCGGCTCGAGGGCAGCGCCGATCTTGACCTGTCGGGCAGCAACGCGGGCTTTGTGCAGTTCCGGATCAACGACGCCGCGATGCTGGACCCAAGCCTGACCGGACCCGTCACAGCCACCCTCACCGTATGGCCTGCACCCGACAATGCCACGGGGCTGCGGGTCGCGGTAAACGGCCCCGAGACCGCGTTGAACGCCGATCTGGTGGTTGCAGGACCGGATCAGGGACGCGAGATCAGCGGTTCGGTGGATGCGGATATCGCGCGGCTTGCTGCCTTTGCCGATCTGGCGGGGCGTGATCTGGCGGGAAGTATCGACCTGACGGCCTCGGGCAGCGTGCTGCCGGACCTCAGCCGTTTCGAGACACAAGTTAACCTGCGCAGTGAGGATTTGCGCGCAGGTATCCCGGCTGTTGATCCGCTTCTGACCGGCACAGGCCGGATCAATGCCACCATCGGATTGCAGGACGGTGTTCTGGGGATCAGGACGCTCGAAGTTTCGACCCGCGAGGTCTCGATCGTGGCTGCGCTGAACGGCGCGCGTGGCTTCGGGCAGGGGCGCTTTAACGCCAGTTTACGTGATGTGGGCGTGCTGACCGACCAGATCAGCGGGCCGGTCCGCGCAACAGGCAGCGCCTCGCTCGACGAGGCGGGCAACTGGGGGGTTGATGCGACCGGCACAGGACCGGGCGGTCTGACGGCGGATATTGTCGGGCAGTATAATGCCGACGGTACGCTGGCCCTCGACGTGGACGGCAGCGCGCCGCTGGCGCTTGCCAATGCCGCGCTTGATCCGCGACGCATCAGCGGGCAGGCGAACTTTGATCTGGGCGTCAACGGACCGCCCGCGCTGACCTCACTAAGCGGGCGGGTCACATTCGAGAACGGGCGGCTTGCGGCCCCGAACCTCGGGCAGGCGCTGAGCGATATCGGCGGGAATATCACCTTGCAGAACGGGCGGGCCCAGATTGCGCTGAACAGCCGCGTCGAGGGCGGTGGCGGGTTGACCATCGTGGGGCCTGTGGGGCTGACGGGCCGGAACGAGGCCGCATTGGGGATCAACCTTGAAAGCGTGGTGCTGAGCGATCCTGACCTCTACCGGACCGAGGTGGATGGGCAGATCACCGTGACAGGACCCCTGCGCGGGGGTGCACGGATTGCCGGTGTGCTGAACCTCGGGCAGACGGATGTGCAGGTACCATCGTCCTCGATCAGCAGTCTGGGTGAATTGCCGGATGTGACCCATGTGGGCGCGTCGGCGGATGTGCGGCGGACGCTCGACCGCGCGGGCCTGTTGCAGACCGAAGCCGCAGCGAACGGCGGCGGCGGGGTGCCCTTTCCGCTGGACCTGACGATCAACGCGCCGTCGCGCATCTTCATTCGTGGGCGTGGCCTGGACGCGGAAATGGGCGGCGGCCTGCGGATTGGCGGGACATCGGACAATGTCATCCCTGTCGGGCGCTTCTCGCTGGTGCGCGGGCGCATCGATATCCTGCAACAGCGCTTTGCCCTGACCGAAGGGGTCGCCTCCCTGCAGGGTGATTTCGAACCCTTCCTGCGCTTGGTCGCCACAACCGAAACCGAGACCGGCACGATCATCAATATCATCGTCGAGGGTCCCGCCGGATCACCGGAAGTGCGCTTTGTCTCGGTACCTGAGCTGCCGCAAGACGAAGTGCTGGCCCAGCTGATCTTCGGGCGCGATCTGGCAAGCATCAGTGCCTTGCAGGCGGTGCAGCTGGCCTCGGTGATCAGCACGCTGGCGGGTCGCGGCGGCGGTACGCTCGACAGGTTCCGTGCGGGTCTTGGGCTGGATGATTTCGATGTGACCACCGATGAAGAAGGCAACGCTGCCGTGCGGGCGGGGGCCTATATCTCGGACAACGTCTATACTGATGTGACCGTCAATAGCCAGGGCGATACCGAGATCAACCTCAACCTCGATATCACCAACGAGATCACGGCCAAAGGCGGCGTCAATCAGGATGGCGATACCAGCGTCGGTGTGTTCTTCGAGCGGGATTACTGAGGGGCGGGCCCAGAGGGGGCTTTGCCCCCGACCCGTGCCGGGTCCCCCCAGGATATTTTTTGGGCCAATAATGACCTGTTGGCGTCTAGGCGTTCACCGCCAGCACATGCTCGGTTTCGTGGAACGGGCAGGCCACAAGATGGCCGCCGCCGATATCCTCAAGCACCGGTACCGCCTGCGCGCAGGAGCCTTGAGCCTTGGGGCAGCGGGTGCGGAACACGCAGCCCGAGGGTGGTGACAGCGGCGAGGGCAACTCGCCTTCCAGAATGGGGCGCGGCCGTGCCTTTTCCAGCACAGGATCGGGGATCGGCACGGATGAGATCAGCGCCTGAGAATAGGGATGTTCCGGCATGGTGGTCAGCTTGCGGCTGTCCGCCGTTTCCATCACGCGGCCCAGATAAAGCACCAGCGTGCGGTCGCTGATGTGCTTCACGACACTTAGGTCATGCGCGATGAAGATCATCGATAGCCCCATATCGCGCTGCAGTTCCATCAGCAGGTTGATCACCTGCGCCTGAACCGACACGTCCAGCGCCGAGACCGGCTCGTCACAGATGATCAACTTGGGGTTCAGGATCAGCGCGCGGGCAATGCCGATCCGCTGGCACTGGCCGCCCGAGAATTCATGCGGGTAGCGGTTGATCAGGTTGGGCAGAAGGCCCACGCGCTCCATTAGGGCGCTGACGCGTCGCTTGACGTCCTTGCGGGGCGTACCCGGTTCATGGGTGATCAGCGGTTCTGCGATGATCTCGCCCACGGTCATGCGCGGGTTGAGGGCGGCCAGCGGGTCCTGAAAGATCATCTGCACATCGCGGCGGTGGATGCGACGCTGGCGCGGGTCCATGTTCGCCAGATCCGCGCCCTCGAACATGATGTTCCCGCCCGAGGACGGGATTGTGCCGACAATCGCGCGGGCGAGAGTGGACTTTCCGGAACCGGACTCGCCGACGATCCCGAGGCATTCACCCTTGGCGAGGTCAAAGGAAACTTCGGAGACCGCATGCAGCTTGCGCGGCGGGGTCCATGGCCATGATCCGGGCTTGCGGACGTCGAAGGTGACCGAGAGGTCACGGACAGAGAGAAGCGGGTCCATTACGCGACCTCCTTCACAGGCAGATGGCAGGCGCGGCGGCGGTCACCGCTGGTTTCCAGAACAGGTCGCTCGGCGCGGCAGTTGTCCAGCCGCTGCGCACAGCGTGGCGAGAAGGGGCAACCTGCGGGCAGATGCGACATATCCGGCGGCTCGCCTGCAATGGTGGCCAGTTCTTCCTGTTCCTGATCCAGACGCGGCACGGCTTTGAGCAGCCCGCTGGTGTAGGGGTGTGTCGGGTCGGCAAAGATGTCGGTGGTTTGCCCCTCTTCCAGGATCTGCCCGCCGTACATCACCAGCGTCCGGTCACAGAAGCCTGCAACGATGCCAAGGTCATGGGTAATCAGGATCATGGCCGTGCCGAACTCCTCGCGGATATCACCGAGCAGGGCCATGATCTGCGCCTGCACGGTCACATCCAGCGCTGTTGTCGGCTCGTCCGCGATCAGGAGGCGCGGCTGGCAGAGCAGCGACATCGCGATCATGATCCGCTGCCGCATCCCGCCCGAGAATTCATGTGGGAACATCGTGATGCGGGCCTTGGCGTCGGGAATGCGGACCGCGTCCAGCATCTTTGCCGCCTCGTTGATTGCCGCCTGCTTGCCCAGACCCTTGTGCAGCATCAGCACCTCGGCCATCTGCTCGCTGACCCGCAGATAGGGGTTGAGCGAGGTCATCGGGTCCTGAAAGATCATCGCCATGTCTTTGCTGCGGATCTTGTTCAGCTGGGTCTGGTTCAGCCCCAGCAGCTCCTGACCGTCGAATTTTGCACTGCCCGTGGCCGCCCCGTTCTTGGCCAGAAGGCCCATAGTGGCAAAGGCCGTCTGGCTTTTGCCGGAGCCGCTTTCGCCCACAATCGCGAGGGTCTCGCCCTTGTCGATGTTGAAGCTGACGCCGTTCACCGCATTTACGGGACCGTCATTCGTCTGGAAGGTGACCCGCAGGTCCTCGATCTGCAACAAAGCCATGTCTTAGCGGTCCTTGGGATCAAGCGCGTCACGCAGACCGTCGCCTACAAAGAAGAAGGCGAAGATGGTGACGACAAAGAAGAAAAGTGGGAAGGCGATCTGCCAGTAATAGCCGAACTGCATCGTGCGCGAGCCTTCGTTGATCAGCGCGCCAAGCGAGGTTGCAGGCTCCTGTACACCCAGCCCCAGAAAGCTGATGAAGCTTTCAAAAATGATCATGTTGGGCACCAGCAGCGTGGCATAGACGATCACGATGCCCAGCAGGTTCGGCACGATGTGCCGCAGGATGATCCGCAGAGGATGCACGCCGGTTGCCACGGCCACTTCGACGAATTCCTTGTTTTTAATGGTCAGCGTCTGGCCCCGCGCGATCCGCGCCATATCAAGCCAGGAGATCAGCCCGATCCCGAGGAAGAGCATGAAGATCGACCGCCCGAAGATCACCAGCATCAGGATCAGCACGAACATGAAAGGGATGGACATCAGGATGTCGACAGTCCGCATCATGAACCCATCCAGACGCCCGCCGTAATAGCCCGCAATCGCTCCGTAGAGTGTGCCGACGACCACTGCAACGAGTGCGCCGACGATGCCCACCATCAATGAAATGGCAGTCCCCTGCACGGTCCGCGCATAGAGGTCACGCCCGTTGCTGTCGGTCCCGAAATAATGGCCGGTCTCGATCGACGGCACGCCCTTGTAGGCATTGCTGCCGATCAGCGTGAAATCGACGAAGTCACCTTCGTATTGCGCGAAGATCCCCCCGAAGAGGGCGAAGGCTCCAATCAGCCCCAGCATCACCAGCGAGACCACGGCGGCCTTGTTGCGGAAGAAACGGGTGCGGGCATCGGCCCAGAGCGAGCGGCCCCTGACTTCGGCCAGTTGCATCTGCTCGGCAACACCCTCGACGGCGGCACGGTTCGGTAACATCTGCCAGCCCCCCTTAGTAACGGATTTTCGGGTCGATCCATGCGTAAAGCACGTCGACCAGCAGGTTGAACAGGATCGTCAGGGCCCCCACCAGAATGGTGATCCCCATGATGACGGAATAGTCGCGGTTGAAGGCCGAGTTCACAAAGAACTGCCCGATCCCGCCGGTAGAGAAAAAGACGTCGATGATGACCGATCCGGTGATCATCCCCACAAAGGCCGGCCCGAGATAGGACAGCACCGGCAGCAGTGTCGGCTTCATCGCGTGTTTCCAGATCACGCGCCGCATCGGCAGCCCCTTGGCGCGGGCGGTGCGGATAAAGTTGGTGTTCAGTACCTCCAGCATGGACGAGCGCGTTATCCGCGCAATCGAGGCCATATATGAGGTGGAAAGCGCGATGACCGGCATGATCAGGTAGTTCCACTGCCCGCCATTCCAGCCGCCTCCCGGCAGCCAGCCCAGCCAAAGCGTGAACACCAGCAAAAGGATGGGCGCCATGACAAAGTTCGGCAGCACCTGCGCGCCGATGGATATGCCAACGGCGAGATAGTCCAGCCATGTATTCTGCCGGATCGCGGCCGCGACGCCCAGCGATATGCCCACGGTCACCGCGACCACGAAGGACCAGAAACCGTAGGTAAGCGTGACCGGAAAGCCTTGCGCAATGACGTCGTTGACCGTCCGGTCCTTATACTGGAACGACGGTCCGAAATCGAATTGCGTGACCACGCCGACAACATAGTTGGCGATCTGGTTGATGAACGGCTGATCGAGCCCGTATTTCGCTTCGAGGTTCGCCAGAACCTCTGGCGGCAGCGGCCGGTCCTTGTTGAATGGCCCGCCGGGGGCTGCGTACATCAGGATGAACGACAGCACGACCAGGATCAAAAGGGTCGGGATGGCCACGGTCAGGCGGCGCGCAATAAAGCTGAGCATGTCAGGAGTCCATTCAGGTCACTGAAAGGGAAAAGACAGCGCCCCCTGACGGAACAGGGGACGCGGTGCATCACTTTACGTGATTACTCGGCGATCTTGTAGAGATCTTTCGAGTACCAGTTCTGCTGGAAGTTCTCGAATGGCCAGCCTTCGAGGTCTTCGGCAAACATCTTCACAGATGCGTAGTGGTAGATCGGGATCAGTGGTACTTCTTCCGCTGCGATCAGCTCGACCTGATCATAGTTGGCCTGCGGGTTGTCAGCTGTTTTGGCTGCGGCCAGCAAGGCGTCGACCTCTGGGTTGCTATACTTGGAGTCGTTGTAACCCGATTCCGAGCTGTAGAGATCAAGGAAGGTCGAAGCTTCGTTGTAGTCGGCACACCAGCCGCCACGGGCCACTTCGAAGTCACCGTTCGATCGGGCTTCAAGGAAGGTCTGCCATTCCTGGTTGGCCAGTGTGGTTTCGACACCCAGTGTCTGCTTCCACATCTGGCTGACAGCGACGGCAACCGACTTGTGGCTTTCCGAAGTGTTGTAGACCAGATCAATCGACAGCGGGTTGTCAGGACCAAAGCCTGCTTCGGCCATCAGACGCTGCGCCTCTGCGTTGCGCTCGGCCTGGGTCATGGTGACCATCGGCACGTCAGGTGTTTCGAAACCGGCAGTCGCCCAGTGGGTAAAGGTGTAGGCGGCCTTCTGGCCACCGGCCAGTACGTTCTCGACGATGATGTCGCGGTCGATTGCGAGGCTCAGAGCCTGACGTACGCGCACGTCCTGGATTTCAGCTGGTGCGTTGTCGCGCAGGTTGAACAGGTAGTAGTAGGAACATGCCATCGGCACCGATACGGCCTGCTCCGGGTATTCTGCCGCCAGACGTGGGAACTGACCGGCAGGGATGTCGGTGCGGTCCAGCTCGCCAGCCAGATAACGGGTCAGAGCCACGTTTTCGTCGTTGATGACCAGCGATGTCACGGTCTCGATGATCGTGTTCTCGTTATCCCAGTACATTGCGTTGCGCGAACGGACCAGTTTCTCCTGTGGCACGTGCTCGGTCAGCACATAGGCACCGTTCGACACCATGTTGCCGGGCTTGGTCCAGTCAGAGCCATGGGCTTCGATGGTGGCCTGATGCACAGGGAAGGTGGTGAAGTGGGTCAGCATCTGCGGGAAGTATGGCAGCGGCTGTGTCAGGCGCACTTCCAGCGTGGTGTCGTCGATGGCGGTGACGCCCAGTTCGGACGGAGGCACGTCGCCGGCGATAACTTCAGAGCCGTTTTCCAGCGCCATGATTTCGATGAACCACGAATAGGGCGATGCCAGCTCTGGCGATGCGGCGCGCTTCCATGCGTATTCGAAATCACCGGCGGTCACTGGATCACCGTTGGACCACTTGGCGTTGTCACGCAGGCTGAAGGTGTAGGTCATGCCGTCGTCGCTGACGGTGTGGCTCAGGGCAATGCCAGGAACAAGGTTACCGGCTGCGTCCTGGTTATAGAGACCTTCGAAGAGATCGCGCAGGATGTCGCCACCGGCGCTGTCTTCAGCAATGCCCGGGTCGATCGACGGGCTTTCGTCCAGATCGCGGTAGGTGAATGTCTGGTCAGAGGCGAGGGTTTCGCCGGTGACGGGGTGGGTCGCATGGCCGTCGGCGTAAAGCGCGCCGGTCGATGCGATGAGCAACGCGGATGTCGTTGCAAGCAATTTGGTTTTCAATGTCATTGAGAACTCCCTGATGCGTATCCTTTGTGGATACTGCTTTTGATTGAGGCACCATGAGTGCCAGTGCAGGTATCTTTTGACGCGAATTCCGAAATGGCAAGGATTAAGGCAGGTTGACCCTACGGCAGAACGATCCCGCCAAGGAAAACAAGCGATCTGCGCAAGAAATGCAGAGGTCTCTGTGCGCCTGTGCAATAAAATAACCGGACCCTTTTGCGCGACAATCCGCCAGAAAACCCTATATGCGACTCACCTGACTGACGAAAAGATGCCATGACCCCCGAACTAGCCCTCGCCAAGCGCAAATCACTTCCCGATGCCGTGCAGGTTCTGCTGCGCGAATGCCCGCGCGCGGGCTGGCAGACTGATCCCGGTTTCAACAACCTCATCGCCTTCTGGCTGGACCGTCACATGATGTTCCGGCGTCTGATGGCCGAGATGCGCAAAGGGACCGAGGCACTTCTGGATCGCAACATGGACCCCGAGCGTTTCGGCGCCATGGTGTCGCGCTACGGCGGGATGTTTGTGCAGCAGTTGCACGGTCACCACATGATCGAGGACCAGCACTATTTCCCGAGCCTGTCGAAAAAAGATCCGCGCATCGAAAAGGGCTTCGCGATCCTCGACAAGGACCACCACGACCTTGACGAATACCTTTCGGATTTTGTGACCCGCGCGAATGAAGTGATCGGTATCCGTGCGGACCGGACAAAACTGCAGAATGCGGCAGGTCTGTTCCAGACGGAACTGACCAGGCTGGAAGGCTTGCTGGACCGCCACCTGATCGACGAAGAGGAACTGGTCGTGCCGGTGATCCTGCGCTATGGCGCGGATGAATTGGGATAATCAGCGCAAGCGGAAGGTCGCTGAATCCCCAACTCCCTGATCGACGGTAAAGCGCATCTGTTCATTGTTTGTGACTTCGACCAACTGGCAATTGTATTCGATCGGGCGATCGCCCCATGCCATCTCGCGACAGAAATAGCCGTCCTGCCAATCCCACGTGCCGTTGATGGGTGATCCTACTGCCGAGCCCTCGATAGTGCCTTCCTCAAGTACGCGCAGCTTGAGGCCATAAAGAAAGATGCGCAGTTCCTTGTCCTTCACTAGCGACAGGAACGTGTCCTTGTCCTTGACCGGTGCAAAGCCGTCCGCCAGCGCGTGCAGCGGTGTTGTGGCAAGCAGGATTGTCAGCGCAAGGTGTTTCATCGGGCAGCTCTATTTTCATAAAGTCGCCGTTTTTACGCAGTCGCAGGCGGATCGGTTCACTCACTCTTGCGTGAGTGAGTGTCAAAGCCCCAAGACATCCATCATGTCGTATTCGCCGGGTGCCTTGTCCTGCCCCCAGAGTGCGGCCTTCAGCGCCCCGCGTGCAAAGATACCGCGGTCAGTCGCGATATGACGCAGCACGATCCGCTCGCCGGCGGCAGCAAAAAGCACGTCATGCTCGCCCACGATGTCGCCGCCGCGGATGGCGGTGCACCCGATGTCGCCCTTCTTGCGCGCGCCGGTCATGCCGTCGCGCCCGCTGTCGCGCCCATTGTTCAGATCAACACCACGGCCTTTCGCAGCAGCTTCACCCAGCATAAGTGCGGTGCCCGATGGGACATCAACTTTCTTGTTATGATGCGCCTCGATCACCTCGATATCGAAATCCTCGTCCAGAGCCGCCGCGACCTTTTCGGTCAGGCGGGTCAGCAGGTTCACACCCAGAGACATATTCCCCGCCCGCACGATCACGGCATGGCGGGCGGCAGCGTTGATCGCCTTGAGGTCATCATCCGACAGCCCCGTGGTGCCGATCACATGCACGGCACGCGCCTGTGCCGCGAGACCTGCAAAGCCGACGGTCGCAGCAGGCGCGGTAAAGTCGATCACGGCCTGCGCCTTTGCGAAAGCCTCGACCGCGTCGTCGGTCACATCAACGCCGATAGGCTGACCGCCGAGCATGGTGCCGACATCTTTGCCGACCCATTCATTCCCTTCACGCTCAAGCGCCGCCACCAGCCGGCATTTATCCGACGCCAGCACGGTCTTGATCAGCATCTGACCCATGCGGCCGGATGCCCCTGTGATGACGATGCCTGGTGTCTCGGTCATGGTGGTGGTCCTCTTGTTCTTTCGCCTCTCTTAGCGAGGCTTTGCCCATGACGCAAAGGCTAGCTTGGCATTGCGCGCGCAGAGGGCTACATGAGGCGCATGGCAAAGCAAGCAAACCGCGCCGGTAAGGCCCCCACACAGCGCATGTTGCGCGTCGGTGAAATGATCCGCCGGACATTGTCCGAGGTGCTTCAGCGTGGCGATATCCACGATGACGAACTCGCGGGCATGTCGATCACCGTAGGCGAGGTGCGGATGAGCCCCGATCTGCGGATCGCGACTGCCTTTGTCCTGCCGCTTGGTGGTCAGGGCAAGGAAGAGGCGCTCGCAGCCCTGCGCCGCAACACCGTGGAAATCCGCCATCAGGTCGTCAAGGGCGGCACGATGAAATTCGCGCCCGAATTGCGCTTCCAGATCGACGGCACCTTTGACCAGATGGATGCCACCCGCGCACTGCTGCAATCTGAACACGTCCGGCAGGACCTCGACAAGTGATGCGCGCGCTGCTTGCAGCGATCCTTTTGTGGGCGACCCCCGCGCTCGCGGTGGAGTGCCGCGATATCACCTTCGACGGTGCCAGCTACACGATCTGCGAGGTTGATCCCGCGACCGAGGACCTGCGCCTGTTCCACGAAGACGCCGCAGGCGAGGTGATCGGCAGCTTCGGCGGCATCGCCGATCAACCCGGTGTCGGGTCGCTGGTCTTTGCGATGAACGCAGGCATGTACCACGACGACCGCTCGCCCGTGGGCCACTACGTCGAGAACGGGATTGAGACCATGCGCGTTATCCCCAACGCAGGTCCCGGCAATTTCGGCCTGCTGCCCAATGGCGTGTTCTGTATCACCGACGACCGCGCCCGCGTGATCGAGACCCTGCGCTATCTCGACGAAGCGCCCGCCTGCCGCGATGCGACCCAATCGGGGCCGATGCTGGTGATCGACGGCAAACTGCACCCGCGATTTCTGTCGGGGAGTTCCTCGCGTCTGATCCGCAACGGGGTGGGGACGAACGCCGAAGGCACCCGGGTGGTCTTCGCTATCGCCAATGATCCCGTGAATTTCCACGCCTTCGGGCGGCTCTTCCGCGACGAACTGCGACTGCCGCAGGCGCTGTTCTTTGACGGTAAGGTCTCGCGGCTCTATGCGCGGGATCTGGGGCGGAGCGATTTCGGGT
>CAXQAV010000097.1:0-2715 GCA_964221795.1 Luminiphilus sp.
ATCTTGAGCGCACCGGTGCCGCAGAGATCGGTGCCGATACGCGCGGCGAAAAAGTGGATCGTGGGGTCTACAAGCTGGTCGACATCCAGATAGAAATTGTCCTCGGGCGGAAAGAGGCTCTCCATCAGCGCGTGGCTCTGTTTGAGCAGGGCCGTGGCCTGCGGATGCCTTGGGTCTGTCCGCGCGACGATGATCATGCCGTCAGTGCTGCGGTGATCGCATCGTGATTAAGGCCAGCCTCGCCGATGACAACCAGACGGGTTGCGCGCGGCGTATCACCGAAGGGCTGGTCGAAATAGGTATCCACGCGCGGGCCGACCGCTTGCAGCGTCAGGCGCATGGGCTTGCCTGCGACGGCGACAAAGCCCTTGAGGCGCAGGATGCCGTGCGCGCGGATCACATCGGCCACCTGTTCGGCAAAGGCTTTGGCGTCGGCAACTTCGCCGCGTATGACGATGAAGCTTTCGAATTCGTCGTGGCCGTGGTCATGCTCATGGTCGTGATCATGATCGTCCTCGTCGTCATCATGGTGATGGTGGTGATGGATCTCGTGGCGCGCCTCAAGATCACTCTCCGCCCCGATCCCCTGACCAAGCAGCACGTCCACCGGCAGCGCACCCATAGCGGCCTTGACCACTTGCACACCGGCGCGGGCCTCGGATTTGAGCCTGCCTGTCAGGGTTTCGGCCTCGTCCGCGTCCAAGAGATCGGTCTTGTTGACAACGATCATATCGGCGCAGGCGATCTGGTCTTCGAAAAGCTCTGACAGCGGTGTCTCGTGATCGAGGTTCTCGTCCATGGCGCGCTGGGCATCGACGGCTGCGACGTTATGGGCGAACTGGCCGTCATGCACGGCGCGGCCATCGACAACCGTCACCACGCCATCCACGGTCACCTTGGTCGAAATCCCGGGCCAGTTGAAGGCACGAACCAATGGCTGCGGCAAAGCAAGGCCGGAGGTCTCGATCACGATATGATCAGGCTTCACGTCGCGGGCGAGCAGCGCTTCCATCGTCGGGATGAAGTCATCGGCGACTGTGCAGCAGATGCAGCCATTGGACAGCTCAACGATATCATCCTCGGAACAAACCTCGTCCCCGCAGCCCTTGAGGATATCCCCGTCCACGCCAAGATCACCAAACTCGTTGATGATCAGCGCGATCCGCTTGCCTTCGGCGTTTTGCAGCATGTGGCGGATCAGGGTTGTCTTGCCCGCACCGAGAAAGCCGGTGACGACGGTGGCGGGGATTTTGGCTGGCATTGGGCGGCTCCGTTCGCGTGCAGAAATGACGCCGCAGTTTTGGCGGTCCGCCCGCCATGTTGCAAGGGGCCTATTCGATGAAGAATGTCTCTTCCACGAACAGCGGGTTGCCATTTGCGACCCAGACCTTGTGATCATTGCCGCCCAGGTAGACGTGGATGGTGAACTCGCCTTTCGGCAGGTTAATCAGATGGTGGCGTTTGGCATACATCCGGCCGATGTTCTGGCCGTTTACGAGCATATGCCCGTGGCCCGTTCCCGCGACGACGGCACCGTTTGTGTCTTCGGGGGTCATCTCGAAACCGTCGGCGGTCAGGATCAGGTTGTGACCGGAGGCGGGGTCCTGCTGCAAATCTAAGCCAAGGGTCGGTACAGGCAGGCCGTCGGGCCAGATGTTCTTGCGTTCGTCGCTGAGCGCAAGATAGGGCGCAGCCCCGATCGCCGTGCTTTGGGGCGCCGTAAGCCGCGCGAGGAGGTCTCCGCCATAGACTGAGCCGATACCACCACCCACGATCAGCCCTGCAAGCAAATAGACGATGCTGCGCATCCCGAGACCCCTGTTTTTCTTCTCTCCGAGAGGTAGCGCAGGCGCGAAGCACGGCAAGAAATCGCAATATCTTGTGGATAAGAAGGCCAAATGTCGCAGATACAGCGGTTGCGCCGTTGACTCGTGCCTTTGCCGGGGGTGATGCTTTCGCACCTTGTGGAATCATCAGGCGAAGAATCATTGCGCTTTAGCAAACTCAGACTGAACGGCTTCAAAAGCTTCGTGGACCCCACCGATCTGATCATCGCGGACGGGTTGACGGGGGTTGTCGGACCGAACGGTTGTGGCAAGTCGAACCTGCTTGAGGCACTGCGCTGGGTCATGGGCGAGAACCGCCCGACTGCGATGCGAGGCGGCGGGATGGAGGATGTGATCTTTGCCGGTGCCGCCACACGTCCCGCCCGCAACTTTGCCGAAGTTGCGCTGATCATCGACAATGGCGAGCGTCTGGCCCCTGCGGCCTTCAACGATAGCGATCAGTTGGAAATCATCCGGCGGATCACCCGCGACGCAGGCTCGGCCTACAAGGTTGGCAGCAAGGACGTGCGCGCCCGCGATGTGCAGATGCTCTTTGCCGATGCCTCGACCGGTGCCCACTCGCCGGCACTGGTGCGTCAGGGGCAGATCTCGGAATTGATCAACGCCAAGCCGAAATCGCGTCGCCGTATTCTGGAAGAGGCGGCTGGCATCTCGGGCCTCTATCAGCGGCGGCATGAGGCCGAGCTGAAACTGAAGGGCGCGGAAAGCAACCTCACCCGTGTGGACGACGTCATCGAACAGCTGGCCAACCAGTTGGGCCAACTCGCGCGTCAGGCGCGACAGGCGGCGCGCTACCGCGAGATTGGTGAAAAGCTGCGCAAGGCCGAGGGCATGTTGCTTTTCCGGCGCTGGAAAGAGGCGGACGAGG
>CAXQAV010000098.1:0-3771 GCA_964221795.1 Luminiphilus sp.
CGACAATATCGCCTATTGGCAACTCGTCCGTGTGGGCTGCGTCATCGGCTTTGCCCAGACCATCATCGGACTCGCCGACCGCACCGTCGAGGAACTGGACGTAGGCCTTACCCTGCCGGTCCTGCCGGTCTGGCTTACCGCCCATGAGGCGATGCGCCAGACGCCCCGCATCCGCCGTGTCTGGACCCTCCTAGAGCAGCGTCTGAAGCCCTTGGTATCTTGAACATAGGCGGCGGTCGCGATAGGGGCTGTCCAACCAATCCAACCAAGGACAGACCCATGGCAAACCCATCCCTCTTGATCCTCGCCGGTGACGGCATCGGCCCCGAAGTCATGGACGAAGTGAAGCGGATCATTACTTGGTTCGGCGACAAGCGCGACCTGACGTTTGATGTCTCCGAAGACCTTGTCGGTGGTGCCGCCTATGACGCGCATGGCGTGCCGCTGCATGATGACACGATGGCCAAGGCGCAAGAGGTGGACGCGGTTCTTCTGGGTGCTGTCGGTGGTCCGAAGTACGATAACCTCGACTTCAGCGTGAAGCCCGAGCGCGGGTTGCTGCGTTTGCGCAAGGAGATGGACCTTTTCGCCAACCTGCGTCCCGCGCAGTGCTTTGACGCGCTGGCCGATTTCTCGTCGCTCAAGCGTGACGTAGTCTCCGGTCTCGATATCATGATCGTCCGCGAGTTGACCTCCGGCGTCTATTTCGGCGAGCCGCGCGGTATCCACATCGAAGACAACATGCGCGTCGGTATTAACACCCAGCGCTACACCGAAGCCGAGATCGAACGCGCCGCCCGCGCTGCCTTTGATCTGGCGATGAAGCGCAACAAGAAGGTCTGCTCGATGGAGAAGGCCAACGTGATGGAAAGCGGCATCCTGTGGCGCGATGTCGTCACCGAGGTTTCCGCTGACTACCCCGAAGTGCAACTGAGCCATATGTACGCCGACAACGGCGCGATGCAGCTCGTTCGCGCGCCCAAGCAGTTTGACGTCATCCTGACCGATAACCTCTTTGGTGACATACTATCCGACTGTGCCGCGATGCTGACGGGCTCGCTGGGCATGTTGCCCTCCGCTTCGCTTGGCCTGCCGATGGCCAATGGCCGCCCCAAGGCGATGTACGAGCCGGTTCACGGTTCGGCCCCCGATATCGCAGGGCAGGGCAAGGCGAACCCGATCGCCTGTATCCTCAGCTTTGCCATTGCGCTGCGCTATTCCTTCGATCAGGGCGCCGAGGCCGACCGCCTCGAAGCCGCGATCGAGAAAGTGCTGGCCGATGGTGCCCGCACTGCCGATCTGATGGGTCCAGAGGGTGGCACACCACTCAGCACCACAGAGATGGGCGACGCGATCCTCGCGGCGCTCGACGCAAGCCTCTAATTGAAAAAACACCGGTCGCCGTCATAGCGTCCGGTGCGCCAGCTAGTCGCCCTTGGAAATGCTGCAATGCAGCACGCGGGGTTGACTCATAGCCCTATCCGCATTTGATAGCGTCAACAGCTATTCAAGGACGCGGTCTATGTCACCGAACGCAAAAGGTGCGCTTCTGGCGCTGCTGGCTTTCGCTATTTTCGCCACCCACGATGTGATCGTGAAGGTGCTGGGCGGGATCTATTCGCCGTTCCAGATCGTGTTCTACAGTGTGTTGCTCAGCTTTCCGCTGGCGATGATCATGCTGATGCGGGATGCGACGCCAGGCACGCTGGTGCCGGTGCATCCGTGGTGGCTGGCGCTGCGGACGGTGGCGGCGGTGGCAACGGGTGTTTCAGCCTTTTATGCATTCTCGGTCCTGCCTTTGGCGCAGACCTATGCGATCCTCTTTGCAGCCCCCCTGCTGATCACGATCCTCGCGATCCCCGTTTTGGGGGAAACCGTGCGCATCCATCGCTGGATGGCGGTTCTGGTCGGTCTTGCGGGCGTGCTTGTCGTCTTGCGTCCGGGACAGACCGATCTCTCGCTGGGGTATCTGGCGGCATTGGTCGCGGCTGTCGGCGGTTCGCTGGCCTCGATTGTTGTGCGCAAAATCGGTTCAGACGAGCGGCCTGTTGTCATGCTGCTTTACCCGATGATGGCCACCTTCATCATCATGGCCTGCGCCCTGCCATTCGTCTACAAGCCGATGCCGATCGAGCATCTGGGGATGCTCGGCATTATCGCGGCCTTTGCATGGGTTGCAGGGCGTCTGGTCATCGCGGCCTATCAGGCGGGCGAGGCGGCCATCATCGCGCCGATGCAATACAGCCAGATCATTTGGGCCAGCATCTTTGGCTATCTGTTCTTTGACGAGGTGATCGACGGCGCAACCGCGCTCGGTGCGGCAATCATCATCGCCAGCGGCCTTTACATCGTTCTGCGCGAAAGCCGTGGCACCTCGGCAAATACGCCGGTGCTGCGCACAAGGTCGCGTCCCGAAACAGGTATCTTGCCGCGCGTCTCGAACTTTATGCGCGCGGCCGGAAAGACACCGCCCGTCCCGCACGAGACTGCGCGGAAGGATAACGCCTAGTCGTGAACCTCGAGATCGGGCGGGGCAAAGCTGTGCGCATTGGCCCGTGCCCACCGCTTGCGATAGATCGGGTTGTCGTCACCATCGTCCAGCAGGAAGCCTTCGCGCAGGTAGGTGTAGACGTCATTGCTTTCCGTGATCCGTCCGTCCGCACGGCGGGTCATGAAGTGATAGGGCAGGAAGCCGCAAGGATCATCAAGGCCCGCCGCTGCCGCCATTTCCCCCAGCGCCTTGAGCGTATTGGCATGGAACCGTGCCACCCGCTTGGCCTTGTCCGGCACGACCAGCGCCTTTTGGCGGAGCGGGTCTTGGGTGGTCACCCCGACAGGGCAGTGGTTGGTATGGCAGGCCTGCGCTTGAATGCAGCCGATAGCGAACATATAGCCGCGTGCCGAGTTGCACCAATCCGCCCCCAGTGACAGTGCCCGCGCAATATCAAAGGCCGAGACAATCTTGCCTGCGGCCCCGATCTTGACCTGATCACGGATGCCCGCGCCGCGCAGCGTGTTGTGCACGAAGGTCAGCCCCTCGACCATCGGCATGCCGACATGGTTGGCAAACTCCAGTGGCGCGGCGCCGGTGCCGCCTTCGGTCCCGTCGACGACGATGAAGTCAGGGATGATACCTGTCTCCAGCATCGCCTTGACCATGCACATGAACTCGCGCCGGTGTCCGATGCAGAGCTTGAAGCCCACAGGCTTGCCACCCGACAACTCGCGCAGCTGGCCGATGAACTCCATCAACCCCATAGGACCGCTGAAGGCGCTGTGCGAGGCGGGTGAGACACAGTCGACTCCCATCGGGATTTCGCGGGCCTCGGCGATTTCGGGGGTGATCTTGGCTGCGGGCAGCATGCCGCCGTGGCCGGGCTTGGCCCCCTGGCTGAGTTTGATTTCGATCATCTTGACCTGATCGTCAGCGGCCTGTTCGGCAAAACGCTCGGGGTTGAAGGTGCCGTCATGGTTGCGGCAGCCGAAATAGCCCGAGCCGATTTCATAGATCAGATCGCCGCCGCCCTGCCGGTGGTAGCGGCTGATCCCGCCTTCGCCTGTGTCATGGGCAAAGCCACCCATCTTGGCCCCCTGATTCAGGGCCGAGATCGCATTGGCAGAGAGCGAGCCGAAGCTCATGGCGGAAATATTGTAAAGCGATGCGCTGTAGGGTTTCTTGCACTTCGGTCCGCCGACGGTCACCCGGAAATCAGTGCTGTCGAAATGCGTGGGCTGGACAGACTGTGTCAGCCAAGAATAGCCCGCCTCATA
>CAXQAV010000099.1:0-6287 GCA_964221795.1 Luminiphilus sp.
ACCAAGGAGTTTCTGGACTACTGGCAGCCGATCATGTCGATCTGGGTGGGCGGTGACCTTGATACACGTCTCCTTGCCGAATTGCGCGATGCCAAGGTCCGCAACATGATCGTGGATGCCACCGCCGATGGTCTGGACAAGATCGCTGGCCGTTGGGTGCCGGGCGCCTTGCGGTCGCTTCTGACCCAGTTCGAGGCGAT
Organism: Luminiphilus sp.; assembly: GCA_964221795.1. Taxonomy (GTDB): domain Bacteria; phylum Pseudomonadota; class Alphaproteobacteria; order Rhodobacterales; family Rhodobacteraceae; genus Yoonia. Next base: position 201 of record CAXQAV010000099.1, read on the forward strand.
CCTTGCGCTTGACCAGACACAAGCCGAGCGTCTGGTCAGGGCAGGGGCAAACCGCGAGGTGACAATCGTCACCGGTGCGATGGAGGATTGCGCTCCGGTCCTGCCCTGTAGTGAAACCGAACGCACCGAAGTGGTCTCGCTCCTTGGAACGCGCCCTGTATGGCTGGTCGCCAATGCCCATCCTGACGAGGCCGAAGCCATTGCAAAGGGGCACAAGGATGCCAGCCGCCGCGCCCATCGCCTGATGATGATTGCGGTGCCCAAGGACGTGCGCTTTGTCGAACCGCTCTACGCGAAATTGCGGGCCGAGGGTCTGAACGTCGTGAAACGATCGGAGAGCGCGTTGCTCAATGACTCAACACAGGTCTATCTGGTCGATACCGAAGAAGAACTTGGCCTGTGGTACCGCTTTGCTCCCGTCAGCTATATCGGCGGAACGCTCGCGGGTTCAGGATCAAGCGATCCGTTCGAGGCGATTACCTTGGGATCAGCGGTGATCTATGGCCCGCAGGTGGCCCCCTTCCAGAAAAACGCCAATCGCCTGAATGCCGCTGGTGCCGCGATCCTGTTGCGCAAACCCGAAGACCTCGGGCAGGCGGTCGAAAGCCTCCTGTCCGCCGACAAGGCCGCAACGCAGGCGCATACTGCATGGGATGTCGCCACCCAAGGGGCCAATGTGACCAACCGGATTGCCGCCTACATCCAGCTCAGGCTGGAAGAACTGGCCCTTTGATGCGTGCACCTTTCTTCTGGTTCACCCCGCCTGACCACCCAGCATGGCAGGCGCGTCTGCTTGCCCCGCTCGCAGCGCTCTACGGTGCCGCGACAGCCCGCCGAATGTCCCGCGCCCCGCAGCACCGTGCAGGCGTGCCTGTGATCTGTGTCGGCAATCTGAATGCCGGCGGGACAGGAAAGACACCGACAACAATCGCTCTGATCGCGCGTTTGCAGGAACGGGGGCGGAACCCGCATGTGGTTTCGCGCGGCTACGGCGGGACCTTGGAAGGGCCGGTGCGCGTGGACGAGCGCAAGCACAAAGCCGACCAGACAGGCGACGAGCCCCTCCTGCTGGCGGCCTTTGCCCCGACATGGGTTGCAAAAGACCGCGCCGCAGGCACCAAGGCCGCCGAGGCGGCAGGTGCGGACGTGATCCTATTCGATGATGGTTTTCAGAACCCCGATGTCGCCAAGGACCTGTCGATCGTAGTCGTCGATGCGCTGCGGGGATTTGGCAACGGGCGCGTGATCCCCGCAGGCCCGCTGCGTGAGACCGTGCCGCAAGGGATGAAACGTGCGGACCTTCTGCTGTCTATCGGACCGCCTGACGCGCAAGATCGCTTTGCGTCCCAGTGGCAATTCAACGTCCCGCACCTTCAGGGCCACCTCGCGCCACTGCCGACGGGCATGCCATGGCGCGACCTCAAGCTGCTGGCCTTCGCGGGCATCGGCAATCCTGAGAAGTTCTTTATCACCCTGCGTGATATGGGCGCGAATCTGGTCCATGGCGAGGCCTTGGGTGACCATCAGCCCCTGACCGACGCCTTGATGAAACGGCTCGAAATCGAGGCCGCAGCGCGCCGCGCGCAACTTGTCACAACCGAAAAGGACGCCGTGCGCCTGCCGGATGCGTTCCGCAGCAAGGTGCTGACCCTGCCGGTGCGCTTGCAGCTTGTGGATTGGAGGCCGGTGGATGGGGCTCTGGACAAGCTGGGGCTTTAGTCCAGAAGGTCCTGATCCTTGCCCAGTTTCGGTGACGGACGCTGGGAAACCTGCTCTGCATCCGAGAATGTGATCGGCAATCTGACCGACGGTACGCCATCCAGATCAAGCTGCATCCCGCGATGGATCACCTGCGGGTCAGCAAAGGTCTCGGCCATATCGTTGATCGGTCCCGCAGGCACGCCATGCGCTTCGCAGGCAGCGAGCAGATCGGATTTGGTCCATTTTGCAGTCGCGTCGGTGAGCAGCGCTGTAAGCGCCTCACGGTTTTTCAGCCGAGCCGCATTGGTGGCATAATCGGGATGCTCTGCAAGTTCCGATCGTCCCAGCAGCTTGCAGAACTGTCGGTATTGGCCGTCATTGCCACTCGCGACGATGATGTGACCATCGGCACAGTCGAAGACCTGATAGGGCACGATATTGGGATGGGCATTCCCAAGGCGCTGCGGCGGCGTGCCTGTCGCCAGATAGTTCATAGCCTGATTGGCCATCACTGCCGTTGCGACATCCAGCAGAGCCATATCGATGTGCTGGCCGCTGCCGGTTGTCTGGCGCTGATGGACGGCTGCTAGAATACCGGTGCAGGCATATATCCCTGTGAAGATATCCGTCACCGCCACGCCGACCTTTTGCGGCTGGCTTGCTGGATCACCGGTGACCGACATCAGCCCCGACATGCCCTGCACGATATAGTCGTAGCCCGCGCGCTGCGCGTAGGGCCCCGTCTGTCCAAACCCTGTGATCGAGCAGTAAATCAGGCGCGGGTTGAGCGCGGACAGGCTGGCATAGTCCAGTCCGTATTTTGCCAGACCGCCAACCTTGAAGTTCTCGATCAACACATCCGCGTCAGCGACCAGATCGCGGACCTGCGCCTGTCCTTCGGGCCTGCGGAAATCGATGACCACCGATTTCTTGCCGCGGTTGCAGCAGTGGAAATAGGCGGCGCTCTCTTCGCCATCATGTTTGATGAAAGGCGGGCCCCACTGGCGCGTGTCGTCGCCTTGGGGGCTTTCGACCTTGATCACCTCGGCCCCGAGATCGGCCAAGGTCTGACCGGCAAGCGGGCCCGCAAGGACCCGCGCCAGTTCAATTACTTTCAGGCCTGCAAGAGGCTGCATGCGCTACCTATTCTTGGACGCAGGCGGTTAGCCCAATTTCTCGTCCAGAATAGCAGCGAATTCGTCATAGGCCATGTTCGAGTATTTCACGCCGTCGATCAGGAAGGACGGGGTGGAGTTGATCCCGTCACGCTCGGCGTTCTCCTGATACCAGTTGAACAGCGCCTCGGCCTTGGCGGCATCAGACAGGCAGGCATCCAGCGATGCATCATCCAGGCCGGCGGTTTTCGCGAGACGGCGCAGATCGGCAATGATGCCCGCCGGATCACCGGAAGCAAGCCATGCGCGCTGTTCTGCATAGAGCAGCTCGGAGAAGGCAAAGAAGAATTCTTGTGTCCCCGCGCACCGCGCAATCATTGACGCCCAGAGGCCGGGACGGTCAAAGTAGACCTCGCGGTAGACAAAGCGGATCTTGCTGGTGTCGATGTAGTTCGCTTGCAACGCCTTGAACTGATTGGCGTGGAAGCTGGCGCAATGTGGGCAGGTGAAGGACGCATATTCGATCACCTCAACGGCAGCATCGGGGTTACCCAGCACCATTTCGGAGAACAGCGGGGCCCCGGCCTCTTGCGCGAATGCTCTTCCGGCAAATGGGCCCGCACCCAGTGTGACAAGCGCGCTACCACCGGCGGCCAAGAGAGTTCTGCGTTTCATAGTCTACCTCTGATCAGGATCTTGTTGGTTCTTGTTAAGGACATTCGCGCCAAGAGCCGCAAGGGCTTTGCGCAACTTTTCGTTCTCAATTCCGCAAGATAGGTCACTTGCTGCCGATTGCATCTCTGGCGTGGGCAGTTTCCGTGCCTTGGGCGCGCGGTCAAAAGCCGCACGACCCTCCGCGAAACCTGTGGGGGCTGTCTGCGTGATCCGAACGCGGGAAATGGCGCGGTAGCCGTAGCAGGCGTTTACCTTCTCCCGGATCTGTTCTTTCTGCATTTCCAGCATCGGGGCCTGAGCGCCGGTGGTCAGCAGGGTCAGCGTCGCGCCCATGCCGCCCTTGCCATAGCTGACATTCACGGGGGTCGCGATCTTCGCCACGGCCTCGCCCACAACCTCGGGCCAATGGGTCAAAAGGCGGGAGACAGCAAAGCCGCGATCCTCGCTCGCTTTGCGGATGCTACCTTGCATCAACGTCGCCGCGCGGGAAAAACCGCGCGTGGTGCCGGATTGGCGTGGCGCTTTCATATGCAAGCCTTACTTTATGCCAAACGCCGCGCCAAGTAAGGGCGCAAGGATGACATAGGAATAAAGATTGCGTGACCTGAGTGCAGAGCTTTTGGCGTGGTATGACCGCCATGCCCGCGAAATGCCGTGGCGCGTCGGTCCGGCGGACCGCAAGGCGGGTGTGAATCCTGATCCTTATGCCGTCTGGCTGTCCGAAGTGATGTTGCAGCAGACCACCGTTGCCGCAGTGCGCGACTATCACCGCAAGTTCCTGTCGATTTGGCCGACGGTCTCTGATCTTGCGGCTGCGGAAGATGCGGACGTCATGGCGGCTTGGGCCGGACTCGGCTATTACGCGCGGGCGCGGAACCTGCTGAAATGCGCGCGTGCAGTGGTGGCAGATCATGGCGGGGTGTTTCCCGGCACCTATGATGCCCTGCTTGCGTTACCCGGAATCGGGCCCTACACGGCCGCCGCTGTTTCCGCGATTGCGTTTGACCGTCCCGAAACAGTGGTCGATGGCAACGTGGAGCGGGTGATGGCCCGACTGCACGATATCCATACGCCGCTACCCAATGCCAAACCGGAACTCACGGCCCTCGCGCGCGACCTGACGCCGCAAGAGCGCGCAGGCGACTACGCTCAGGCAGTGATGGACCTTGGCGCCACGATCTGCACGCCGCGCAACCCTGCCTGCGGCATCTGCCCGTGGCGCGATCCCTGCAAGGCGCGTGTGACTGGCACCGCACCGGACCTGCCCAAGAAGATGCCAAAGAAGAAGACTCCGACCCGCTTCGGCATAGTCTATGTCGCGCGCCGCACCGACGGTGCCTGGCTCCTGGAGACCCGCCCCGAAAGCGGGCTTTTGGGTGGTATGCTCGGTTGGCCAGGGTCGGATTGGGTGGACGACCCGCAACCAGCACCGCCGCTCGATGCCGACTGGACCATGCTCGACGCCGAAGCGCGGCATACCTTCACGCATTTCCATTTGCGCCTACAGATCATGTGGGCAGAGGTGCCTTCAGACACCGTCGCAGATCGCGGGGCGTTCATCCCGCAGGCAGAGTTCTCGCCTGCCTCCCTCCCGACCGCCATGCGCAAGGTCTTTGATCTTGTCCATGCGACGCTAGGACAGAATTGAGTCTGGATCAGCCTTTGATAATCTTGCGCCAACGGATCGGAGACAAAGCATGACCGCCATCCCCGGCACCCCCAAAAATGGCCGTTTCAGTGCGGCGCTGCCGTTCTGGATGTCGCTCGGGCTGATCCCTCTGGCGGTCTTTGTTGCAATGCAAGGTGGCTGGACGATCCTGCTTCTGCCGCTTTCGACCTGGTACCTTTTCACGATGCTCGACTATTTCGTCGGGCAGAACGCCGAGAACCCCGACACTGAAACTCCCGACGCCCAGCTGTTCTGGTATCGCCTGATCACCCTGATCTGGGCACCGCTGCAACTGGCGACGGTCTTTGGCATCATGGCCTATGTCACGATGTCAGGACACCTCAGCCGGTTCGAGCAATAGGCGCTTTTTGCGGCCCTCGGCATCCTCTCCGGCACCATCGGGATCGTTTATGCACATGAGCTGATGCACCAGAAAACGCGGTTGGAGCGGTGGCTGGGCGATGTCCCTATGACCTCGGTTCTCTATGGTCATTTCAGATCAGAGCATCTCTTGGTCCATCACCGCTATGTCGGCACGCCGCGTGATCCTGTGACAGCGCGCTATGGCGAAAGCTTCTATCACTTCTTTCTACGGATTGTCCGCACGGTGCAGACGTCGTCGTTCAGGGCCGAAAAGGCCATGCTCGCCCGCAAGAACCTGCCTTGGTACCACCGCAGCAACCCGTTCTGGCTCTATCTCGGGATGCAGCTCGGGTTTCTCATCATTGCCGCACTGATTGGCGGATGGTGGGGTATCTTCCTCTTTGGCACGCAGGCCTTCTGGGCGGTCTTCCAGCTGGAGTTGGTCAACTACGTCGAACACTACGGGCTGACCCGCAAGCATCTGGGCGAGGGTAAGTATGAACATGTCTTGCCCCGCCATTCCTGGAATGCCACGCAGCAGGCCTCGAACTGGCTTCTGATCAA
>CAXQAV010000100.1:0-2031 GCA_964221795.1 Luminiphilus sp.
CTCGGCATGATCTGCAAGGGGTGCCCCTGTCGAGGCACCAACCAGATCATCGCCATCAAAAGCACCGACCACCACAGAGCGTTCGCTCTCGAGATAGCTTTGCAGATAGCTCCGTTCATAGCTCAGATCGCCATCGTAAAGATAAGGCCAGTCCCGGAACACGGCGATGCGCAGACGCGCAACATCATCAATCGCCCTAGCCAGGTCTTCGCCCCGCAGAACATCCAGCCGCAGCCCCATCAGGCAGAAACCTGCGCTGTCCAATCCGCGAGATTGTAATAGGTGGTCACCCGCGTGATCTTGCCATCCTCCAGGTCAAAGAATGACCCAGCCGGCAAACGGTACGTCTGCTTGCGCGCCTCTGGCAGGCCTGCATCGGTTTCAAGATAGACGCCATTCACGATGTATTCGGCAGCGGCACGGGTGCCCTCTTCGTTGGCGAAGATCACCATATCGGTGAGGTGCTCATCGTAGCAGCGGCTCATGTGCGCGCAAAACTCTGCGAACAGCGCCTTGCCGACACGGATTTTGCCCTCGTTCACGTGGTGAGCCACATCATCGGACAGGCAGGCCAGCATGGCATCAGTATCTTTTGCGTTGAACGCCTCAAAGTAGCGAGAAATCGTGCTGTTCATTTTGTCTCCAACGGGTTTCCCCAGCGCTCTGTCAGGCGCTGGATGATCTGGGATCGGGTTTGCCTGTAGCTGTCTAGCTTGGCTTCACGGGTTTCCCCCAGTCCAGTTGGGTCCATAATTGGCCAATATTCGACATCGAGATGAAAAAAACGGGTCAGTTCCAGCGCTCGACGCTGACTGGCAGGGGACAGCGCCACCACCAGATCAAAGGACGACAGATCGTCCCCCCATTGTTCCATCTCGTCAAACGACCGCGAACGATGACGGGACAGCTCCACACCGATCTCTTGGCAGACCGCGATGCAAAAGCCGTCGATCTCCATGTCGTTCTTGACGCCGACGGACTGCACATAGGTGCCTGAGCCGTAGAATTGTTTCATGATCCCCTCTGCCATAGGGGACCGGACCGCGTTGTGGTCACAGCAGAACAGGATCGACTGCGGCAACTCGCTCACGCCTTAACCTCCGAAGTGCAGAACGCAGATCAGTGTGAAGAGGCGGCGAGCGGTATCAGTATCGATCTCCGCCTTGCCCTCCAGCCGCTCCTGAAGCACCCGGCTGCCTTCGTTGTGGATCCCGCGACGGGCCATATCAATGGTCTCGATCTGGCTAGGGGGCAGCGTCTTGACCGCAGTAAAGTAGCTCTCGCAGATCTGGTAATAGTCCTTCACCACCTGCCGAAACGGCGACAGGGAAAGATGGAATTCTGCCGCCTTGTCGCCGCTCTCGGAGGAGACGTCGAAAACCAATCGCTTATCACGGATCGCCAACGACAGGTGATATGGCCCATCCGGCACTGCGCGCTCGTCTCGGGCTGGCAAGGAAAAGCTGTTGTCTTCGATCAAATCGAAAATGGCGACGCGGCGCTCCTGCTCAATCTCTGGCGTCGGCGGAGGCAGATTACGGTCGTCCAATTCGATTTGGCTGATGCGGCTCATGGGTCAGGTCTCTATGCGCAGGTCACATTGATACCTGAGTAGCCGAACCCTGTGACAACGGCAATGAGCAGCAGCGCGAAGTTCCCTCACGATGCGGTGCAGCCACCATCAGGACGAAAAGAAAAAGGGGCGACGCGCAGAACGCCCCACCCCGAATTACGCGCCGTGTCCGCCAATCACCGGTTGAGACGATCAAGCCGCGCCCGAATGGACAGCCCATGGGCTTGCAGGCTTTCGCTCTTGGCGAGGGTCTCTGCTGCCGGACCGATGGCCCGCAAAGCATCCGGCGTGATTTGGCTCAATGTGGTGCGTTTGAGGAAATCCATTACCGACAAGCCGGAGGAAAACCGCGCAGACCGGGCCGTCGGCAAAACGTGGTTCGGACCACCAATATAGTCCCCGATTGCTTCGGGAGTGTACTGGCCGAGAAAAATCGCGCCTGCATGAATGGTCTTTTC
>CAXQAV010000101.1:0-6126 GCA_964221795.1 Luminiphilus sp.
GCTTCCACCTCTTCGGCGATGGCGGCGGTCTCCGCGATCGAGCAGCGCCACTATGTGGTCGGACAGCATATCGATCTTTTTGCAAAAGAGGCTGTCCCCTTCCTGAAGCTCTTCCGCGCCGACATCCTGACCGTCGCCGAACAGGTCGGCACGGCTGGCGCATTTCTTGCTAAAGCCGCCATTCAGGCCATCCGCGAACCGACCAAGCCCCCGATGCAGGGGCTTGAGGTCCCGTCAGAGGCGTCGCTCTAGCGCCGCAACCATTTCAGGCACAGTCAAGTCAATCCTGAGGCTGGCAAAGGTGTTTGCGGGCACTTCTAGCGTCGCAAACTGGCTCTCCAGCAGTGACGGGGGCATGAAATGGTCGGTAGGGGCGGCCAGCCTGTCCGCGACCAACTCAGGCGGCGCGTCGAGATAGATCACCTGGAGTTGCGGAATACGCTGGCGCAAGAAGTTGCGGTAGCTGCGGCGCACGGCCGAGCAGGCAAAGACCGTATCCGATGTTTCCCGTGCGGCATTGACCGCCTGCGCAATCAGCTCAAGCCAGGGCCAGCGCATCTCGTCTGTAAGGGGATGCCCTGCGGCCATGTGATCGACATTGCTCTGCGGATGATAGTCGTCGCCGTCCAGAAACCGCCCGCCCAGCGCCTGTGCAAAGGCAGCCCCCACGGTGGACTTGCCACAGCCCGACACACCCATCACCATAAAGGCACGGTGCATCTCAGCGGCCCGGGATCAGGCCACGGCGCTCGCCCTTGCCGTCCCAACTGTCAATCGCCGCCATTGCCTCTTCTGCGGTCTCGACAAAGCGGAAGAGCGAAAGGTCCTCGTCCGAGATCGTGCCCGCATCTGCCAGCGCCTCCCAGTTGATGATCTTTTCCCAGAAGCTGCGGCCAAAGAGCAGGAAGGGCACGCGCGCCATCCGTCCTGTCTGGATCAGCGTGAGCGACTCGAACATCTCGTCCAGTGTCCCGAAACCGCCGGGGAAGACACAGACCGCCGAGGCGCGCATCAGGAAATGCATTTTGCGGATTGCGAAGTAATGGAAGTTGAAACACAGCTCGGGCGTCACATAGGCATTCGGAGCCTGCTCATACGGCAGCACGATGTTGAGACCGATGGACCTGCCGCCGGCTTCCTCTGCACCACGGTTGCCTGCCTCCATCACACCCGGGCCACCGCCGGTGACGATGATGTCCTTGGTGCCGCCGGACTTCAGCGACCGTTCCGTCATCATCCGCGCAAAGCGCCTCGCTTCTTCGTAGTATTGCGAAAGATCGGCAAGCGTCTGCGTGCGGGCGGTCTCCTTCTTGGCGGCTTCGGGGATACGGGCGCCCCCGAAGAGAACGATGGTGGACTCAACGCGGGATTCGTTGAGGATCATCTCGGGTTTGAGCAGCTCGAGCTGGAGCCGCACCGGACGGAGTTCCTCGCGCAAAAGGAAATCGGGATCTGCGAAAGCGAGCGCATATGTGGGCGAGCGCGATTGCGGGGTATCGGGGCAGCATGTTGCGGCAGCGCTGTCTTCGTGGCTGTCGCGCAGCGGGTGGACGTGTTCGTCTTTCATGGCGGTGCCTCACTCTCTTTGGGGCAGAAAAGCCCGCCGCGCGGCGAGATGCAATCGCACTCGCGAAAACATTACCATGGATTGCCAATTGCGCGCTTGTTTCATATGGCAGGGCGGAACAGCGAAAGGACCGTGCCATGACGACTGACAACGCCGCTCTTGAAACCGCCATCGAAGCCGCATGGGAGGCCCGCGACGGCATCACCAGCGCCACCAAAGGCGAAACCCGCGACGCCATCGAAGCGACGCTGAACGCTCTGGATAGCGGCAAGCTGCGCGTTGCGGAAAAGCAGGCGAACGGTGATTGGCATGTGAACCAATGGGCCAAGAAGGCCGTTCTGCTCGGTTTCCGCATCAAGGACATGGAACCCCACGAAGGTGGTCCGCAAGGCGGTGGCTGGTGGGACAAGGTCGACAGCAAGTTCAAGGGCTGGCAGGCCGCCGACTGGCAGGCTGCAGGCTTCCGCGCCGTGCCCAACTGTGTGGTCCGCAAATCCGCCTTTATCGCACCCGGCGTGGTTCTGATGCCCTCTTTCGTGAACCTCGGCGCCTATGTCGATGAAGGCACCATGGTCGACACATGGGCCACCGTCGGCTCCTGCGCCCAGATCGGCAAGAACGTCCACCTGTCAGGTGGTGTCGGCATCGGTGGCGTGCTGGAGCCAATGCAGGCCGGTCCGACCATCATCGAGGACAACTGCTTTATCGGTGCCCGTTCCGAGGTCGTTGAAGGCTGCATCGTGCGCGAAGGCTCGGTCCTCGGTATGGGGGTCTTCATCGGCAAGTCGACCAAGATCGTCGACCGCGAGACCGGCGAAGTCATGTATGGCGAAGTGCCGCCCTATTCGGTGGTCGTCGCTGGCTCGATGCCATCCAAGAACGGAATCAACCTTTACTGCGCGGTGATCGTGAAGCGCGTCGACGAAAAGACCCGCTCGAAAACCGGCATCAACGAATTGCTGCGGGACTAAAGCGATGATCCTCAGCCGCATCCTCGCGCGGAAACGCATTAAGGCGGGGGTGCGGCCGTCCTTCAAGGCGGCGTGGCTGCCGGTGGCCTTTGACGTTGTGGTCATCGCGATCATTCTCGCATGGCTTTTCCTGCCTGCGGTGTCGCTGACGATCATCATGGAACTGACGCTCTTCTGGCGCATCCTGATGCTGATGGTGCTGATCTACGCCCCCTTGCAGATCGTGATCATTGTCTCCACCATCTGGGCGGTCCGGTCCCGCTGGGAAGAGAAAGAAAGCAAATGAGCAAGCCCAAGAAGCCACATCAGGTCTATACCCTGCTGGTCGAGGTCGGCCGCACTGCAGGCGACGGTCTGCCCGCCGAGGCGACGGGTGCCGCGCTCATGTGCTATGCTAGCGGCGTGGACGAGGCCGAGGCCGTGCGCGAGACCGTCGCGATCCTCAAACAGGCAGATCTCGCGCCTCTGGATGTGTCGGGATACGGCACGCTCGAGGAACGTCTGGCCGAAGGGCACGACATTTCGGACGAGGAACAGGAACTGATGCAGCGCGCGCTGGACGAGAACAGCGTGATCGTGGCGCAGATGACACCGTTCTACGACAAGGCATAATGCCGACGATCCTGCAATCCGCGCTGCCTGAGGCGCTGCAGAACCAACCTGCTCTCCCCGGCACACGTCCCTGCCCTCCGAACGACTGGCTCATGGTGGATGACGCCTATGCCGCGCAGATGGCCTATCGCGCGGAGCTGTTGCGCGACAGGCGCGAGGCGGTCTTCTACGCCCCTGATGAGGCACGGGAACCAGCCCGCGACCTTCTCGATGAGGTCCTCGGCATTCTACCAGCCAAGGGTTTCACAGTTACAACCGATTGCGTGACCTGCCCCGACGGTCGCACAGTGGCGATCGACCGCGATGCACCGCTTCTGACCCTTGGCCATCTGGTGCAGGAAGACCTCTGCATTCTGGAAAAGCGGGGCGACGAGCATGTCCTGACCGGTGCCGTCCTTTGCTTTCCCGCAAGCTGGCGGCTGGCCGACAAAGTGGGCCGCCGGCTGACCGCTATCCACGACCCCGTGCCCGAGTACGACGCCAATATCGCCGCCCGCGTGCAGCGGCTCTTTGACGGGGTGCAGGTGGGGCGTCCGCTGTGGCGGTTCAACCGCCTGCGCTATGCGAACCCGGACCTGCACCAACCCGTCCGCCAAGACCCAGACGCCCCACGCCCCTATCACCGGTCCGAACGGCAGTGCATCCTGCGTCTGCCGCGCACGCAGGCGGTCGTCTTTACGATCCACACCTTTGTGGTCGCCGACCCCGCGATTGCATCCCCCGCCCCATCCCGCTAGCCATGGGACAAAGGAGAAACCCATGCCTATCGACCCCGTAGACCTGACCGCTGCCCTTGTCCGTTGTCCCTCGGTCACGCCCGAAGAAGGCGGCGCGCTGGTGCATCTGGAAAAGGTCCTGACGGCAGGCGGCTTTACCTGCACGCGGGTGGATCGCGGCGGAGTTTCGAACCTCTTTGCCCGTTGGGGACGTCAGGGGGCGAACCGGACATTCGGGTTCAACGGTCATACCGACGTCGTGCCTTTGGGGGACGAGGCCGCATGGACCATGTCGCCCTTCGGCGCCGAGATCAAAGACGGGTATCTTTACGGACGCGGGGCGACGGATATGAAATCGGGCGTTGCGGCCTTTGCTGCGGCGGCGATTGATTTCGTGCAGGACACGCCCCCCGACGGCGCGATCATCCTTGCAATCACCGGCGATGAGGAAGGCGACGCCACAGATGGCACGACCGCCCTGCTCGACTGGATGGCCGCGAACAATGAAAGCATGACCGTCTGTCTGGTGGGCGAGCCCACCTGCCCCGATATCATGGGCGAGGCGATGAAGATCGGGCGGCGCGGGTCGATGACCGCGGTCTTCACGGTGACCGGTGTGCAGGGGCACGCGGCCTATCCGCACCGCGCCAAGAACCCGATGCCCGCCATGGCGCGACTGATGGATGTGCTATCATCCCGCGTACTGGACGAGGGCACCGATCACTTTGACCCCTCCTCGCTGCAGGTGCTGACCATCGACACCGGCAACCCCGCCACCAACGTGATCCCGTCGCAGACGCGGGCCACGGTCAACATCCGTTTCAACGACATGCACGACAGCACTTCCCTGACCGCATGGATGCAGGAAGAGGCCGACAGGATCGCGGCCGATTTCGATGTGCGGGTCGAGATACGGGTGAAAGTCTCGGGCGAAAGCTTTGTCACCCCGCCGGGCGAGTTGTCCGATCTGGTTGGCGCAGCGGTCGAGGCCGAGACAGGTGTGAAACCGGAGCTGTCTACTTCCGGCGGCACTTCGGACGCGCGGTTTGTCAAACACCACTGCCCCGTGGTGGAGTTCGGCCTGACCGGCAAGACGATGCATCAGGTGGACGAGCGCGTGAAGGTGGAGGAAATCCACCAGCTCAAGGCGATCTACACCCGCATCCTGCGCGATTACTTCGGCTGAGCCACCGACTTTTGTCCTCTGGGCAAGGGCTTTTGCGCGGTCTAGTCTGGATGAAAACCAGAAACGGAGCAGAGCATGATCCGCAAGCCTGCAATTTGCATCCTTCTTCTTTTTGCCAGCGCGGGCTGCGCCAGTCTTGCAACCGAACAGGTGGTGGTCGATGGCGCGGGTCCGGACGATCTCTTGAAACTGCGCACAGGCCCCAGTCTGGAGTATGGGATTATCGCGGGGCTGTCGGACGGCACTCCGTTGACCCAATACGGCTGTGTCACGGAACTGGGTCAACGCTGGTGCGAGGTCTTGCTGCAGCACGCGCCGGACGTGCGTGGCTATGTCTCGGCCGACTACATCCGTCCGTTGTGAGTGCGGACGCAATTCGGATGACGGGAGTCGCGGCCCGTGCTAGGGCTGCGCCATGACACGTATCCCCTCCAAGTCCGAAATCCTCGACTGGATTTCCGCCAACCCGACCCAGACCGCCAAGCGCGACATCGCCAAAGCCTTTGGTATCAAAGGGGCTGCGCGGATTGATCTCAAGCGGTTGCTCAAGGAATTGCAGGACGAGGGCAAGCTGACCAAGCGCCGGTCCTCCTACCGCGACGCTGAGGAACTGCCACCTGTGGCCGTGCTGGAAATCCTCGAACCTGACTCCGATGGCGATATCTTTGCCCGCCCGCTGGAATGGAAGGGCGAAGGGGCGGAGCCACGCATCCTGATGCTGCTACGTGAAAGCGACCCCGCCTTGGGTTCGGGCGACCGTATTCTTGGCCGCCTGACCGTCGACAAGACCGAGGACCACACCCACACCGCCCGCATGATCCGCAGGATCGGCACCAACCCCTTGCGCATTTTGGGCGTGTTCCGTGCAGGGTCGGAAGGCGGGCGGATCATCCCCATCGACAAGGGTGCGGACAAGCAGTGGACGGTCTCCGCTGGTGCCACGGGCGGCGCTAAGGACGGTGAATTGGTGGAAGCCGAACACGCTGGCCCCAAGGGGCGGCTCGGCCTGCCCAAGGCACGGATTACCGCCCGTCTGGGTGATCCCACCGCACCCCGCGCGGTGTCCCAGATCGC
>CAXQAV010000102.1:0-3123 GCA_964221795.1 Luminiphilus sp.
GCGTTCGCCGAACCGGAAGCAGATTTGTTCATTGTGGCGGGTTGGTTGCGCCGTGGCGCCCGCACCATCATGTCAAAATACTGAGAAAAGGCGCGGGGGTGATCCGATTTGGTCAGCTCGAAGATACCTGCGCCCACGTCCAACAGCGGCGAAGATCTCCGCGCGGGTGTAGAGGTTTGATTGTCCATGACAGACACCCAGCGGATGTCCAGCGCCGAGAACAGCGCCATCATCATTTCAAATTCCGGAAGTTTCGTGAAACCGTCTTCGACAAATGCAAACTTGGGCTGGCCGGCTTCGGCCTGATTGTAGGCCATCATCAGATTGTTGGCCAAAAGCACCTGCATACCAGGGTAAGTGGCCTCCATATGCTGTTGCAAAGTCTGCGCAAAACGCCGGTCCGTGGTGATGATCAAAAGGCTCTGTGACAATGTTCATTCCGCTTGTTGCGTTCGGACAAGGGCCGAAAGGTTTCGAATGGGTGCATCCGCGCCGCTGGGGCGCGAATGCGCGAGGCTGGATCAGAAATCCTGCCAGATGTCTTTTGCTGCGTTGCCGTCAAAGCTGGCGGCGGCGGCAGGTTGCGGGGTGACCTGGGCCTCGATGTCCCAGTCGTCACCATGTGCACTGGGGGCGCTAGCCGGGGCTGGAGCCGGGGCTTGCGGTGCGCTGCGCGTCGCGGGGCTGACTGCGCGCGGGGCGCTGGTGCTGCCTGCGGCGACCTTGAAATGCGCCACCAGCTCGGCGAGCTTGCCTGCATCGGTGTTCAGCATATGGCTGGCAGCCGTGGCCTCTTCGACCATTGCGGCATTCTGCTGGGTCACCTGATCCAGCTGGGTCACGCCGGTGTTGATCTCATGCAGGCCGGTGGACTGCTCCGAGGCACCGGTTGCAATGCCCGAAACCAGCTTGGAAATATGGCTCACCCGGTCGACGATGCCCTGCAGCGCCTCGCCGGTCTCGCCGACCAGATCCACGCCACGTTCCACCTGTTTGGAGCTGTCGCCAATCAGGGTCTTGATTTCCATCGCCGCATCCGAAGATCGCTGCGCCAGCGCCCGCACTTCGCTTGCCACAACCGCAAACCCCTTGCCCGCTTCGCCCGCGCGCGCGGCCTCAACGCCTGCGTTCAGCGCCAGGAGGTTGGTCTGGAAGGCGATGTCATCGATCACGCCGATGATCTGCGAGATATGGCTGGAGGATTGTTCGATTTCGGTCATGGCAGAGACAGCGCTTTGCACCACTTCGCCACTGCTTTCGGCCTCCTGCTTGGCCTCGTTCATGATGTTTTCCACGCTGCGCGCGCCTTCTGCGGCGGATTTCACGCTTGCGGTCATCTCATCCAGGGCGGCGGCGG
This sequence comes from Luminiphilus sp., assembly GCA_964221795.1. Classification (GTDB taxonomy): domain Bacteria; phylum Pseudomonadota; class Alphaproteobacteria; order Rhodobacterales; family Rhodobacteraceae; genus Yoonia. The sequence continues at coordinate 1,358 of CAXQAV010000102.1, forward strand.
TTTCTTCAAGCGTGGCTGCCTGGCTTTCGGTCCGGCTGGACAGGTCGTCCGAGGCCTGACTGATTTCGCCCGCACCGTTGCGGATGCTCTCGGCAGTGTCGATCACCTGCGTCACCGTCGCGCTGAGCGTCTCTGCGGTCGAGTTGAAATTCTCGCGCAGTCTCTCGTGATGTTCAGGAAAGGCATCTTCGATTTTCTGAGAGAAATCACCAGCCGCAAGGCGGATCAGGCCGGCACTGAGCTGTTCGACCACGACCTCTTGCTGGCGTTGCTGCTCGGCGCGCTCCAGTTCGGCTGTGCGGGCTTGTTTCAGATCGTCCTGCAGGCTGATCATCTGTTTGCCGATATCGCCGATTTCATCGGATCTCTTTGCTTCAGGGATCTCTGCCGACAGATTGCCGCTCGCAATCTCTGCGATTCTAACACAGATGCGGTTGATGGGTTTGGTCACGGAGCGGGCAAACAGCCAGCCCAGAAGTGACATGACAACCGCGCAGCCCAGTGAGATGAACAGCAGCTGATTTCGAGTATTCACCACAGTAGCGAGCAATTCGGCGCGGTCCTGCTCTGCAACAATGGCCCAGGTCACCCGGTCCATCTGGACCGGTTCGGAATAGGCCACGACAGGATTGCCGGAGGCGCCAATTGTACTCGCAAAGAAGCCTGAGTTGCCTTCCAGCGCCGCAAGAACCTGATCGGTGCGGGGCATTTCCTCAAGGACTTTGTGCATTCCGTCCAGTCGCGAATCTGTTCGTACCCGCAGGTCGTCCCCGACGATGTAGACATCCAGCGTCTCGCTCATGCTGTCGACAGGGTTCACGATGTTGGTGATCATTTCGACAGGAACCTGCAGCGCGAGAACACCGCGGAGCGTGTTGCCCGAATCATAAACAGGCGTGGCGACAAATGCGGCCGCTGCTCCGGCGCTTGGGGCATAGGATCGCATATCGGCAAAGTAGACATCACCGGCCTGCATTTTGATTGCAGCCGAGAATGCCTCTCCCAGGCCAGAATCGGCATATGCTCCGTTGACGAGGTTGGAGGCATAATCAGCCTCTTTGGTGACAGAGTAGACGACGTCGCCTTCTGGGCTGATCAGAAAGACATCGTAATATCCCTTGTTGGTCATCACCGCAGTCAAACCAGCGTGAAAACGCTGGTGGTGCATGTGATAGGGCGAATCGCCGATGCCGCGGTCGAGCAGATGTTTCTGCCCGGCGGGATTGGGATTCGAATCGATATAGGCGGTGCGCAGAACCTTGGCAGGATCGCCCTCAATGCCACCCCATGTCATGGTGAACCATTCCAGCGCGGTTGCCGTAGAAGGGTTGCTCGCCAGGGTTCTAGCGTCGGAATTCATCCCCTCGATCAGCGCCATCAGCGCGCTGCTTCGGTCGTTGGTCATCGCGTGAAACTGGGTTTCCACACTGTCCATGGCCGCCCGTTGAAGCGCAAGGGAGCTGATCGTGATCAGAATTGCGGTGATGGTCAGAACAAGCCCGATAACCAGTAGCGGCAGCTTGTAGGCGAGACGAAAAGCGGGCACAGCTTTCATCTTGAACTCCTTTCGATCGATACGCGCTGCGCAGGCAGCCAAAGTGTATCTTTCATGACGGACAGGAGTTAATTTCAGGCTTACACGGCGCTGATTTTGCATGCGAAATCAATCAGAAAAACCCGGATGAAACCGCCATTTTCGACCGCCTAGATTCACGCGCGAGCGATTATTTTTTGGGCATGTCACGCATGCCCCTTACGCGCGCGCG
>CAXQAV010000103.1:0-21965 GCA_964221795.1 Luminiphilus sp.
CCCGAACCTGTTTGTCGGCCCACAAATTGAAGAGACGGATCTCAGAGAGCTGGCGAGCGCAGGCTTTACGGACGTGGTCTGCAATCGCCCTGATGCGGAACACCCTGACCATGCGCCATCACAAAGAATGGCGAAGATAGCCAAGGGGCTTGGGCTTGGCTTTCATTATCTCCCCATTACGCCCGGAGAGCTGTTCGACAAGCAAGCCAAGCGACTGGCGGGAGTCGTGGCCAAGCCGAATACGAAGGTCTTTGCCTACTGCCGGTCGGGAATGCGTGCGGCCAATGCATGGTCGCTCGCACAGGCGAACCAAAGCGGTCTCTACGCCTAACTTTATCTAACCACTTCGGGGCGGCGCGCACTGCGCCGCCTTGATTCACCTGAATGAGAATGAATGAGGCCCGAGATGTTGTCGCGCTATTTCCCGATCCTGAAATGGGCATCCTCCTACGACAGGCAGACACTCTCGGCGGATCTCATCGCCGCGATCATCGTGACAATCATGCTGATCCCGCAATCGCTGGCCTATGCGCTTCTGGCGGGTTTGCCTCCTGAAGTCGGGCTTTATGCCTCCATCGCGCCGCTCGTGATATACGCGGTCTTCGGGACATCAATGACCCTGGCGGTCGGGCCTGTTGCTGTTGCCTCGCTAATGACGGCATCGGCCATCGGGGAACTCACGGCGCGCGGGACGCCCGAGTATCTCGGCGCGGCAATCGTTCTTGCGCTGATCTCAGGGCTGATCCTGATCGCAATGGGGATCGCGCGGCTCGGGTTTCTTGCCAACTTCCTGAGCCATCCTGTTATCTCGGGCTTTATCACGGCGAGCGCCTTGATCATTGCTGTCGGCCAGCTCAAGCACCTGCTCGGCTTCAATATCGAAGGGCATAACCTTGTCGAACAGCTCGAGAGCCTTGTTGCCGGCATCTCTGGCACGAACCTGACGACGCTTGCTGTCGGGGGCAGTGCCGCCGCCTTCCTCTTCTGGGCCCGTCGGGCGCTGGCACCACTTTTGGTGCGCGCAGGGCTGTCCAAGACACTTGCTGCAAGCCTGTCAAAGGCGGCGCCGGTTCTGGCGGTCATTGTGACAACACTTTCCGTCTATTCCCTGGATCTGCAGGCGGCGGGTGTCTCGATTGTCGGCGATATTCCCCGCGGTCTGCCCAGCCCCACGCTTCCGCAGTTTGATGCAGAGCTTTGGGGCACGCTCTTCCTGCCCGCGCTGATGATCGGTGTTGTGGGATATGTCGAGACGATTTCGGTTGCCCAGACACTCGCCGCCAAACGGCGCGAGCGCATCGATCCCGATCAGGAACTTATCGCGCTGGGTGCATCGAATGTCGGTGCCGCCGTTTCGGGTGGTTTCCCTGTCACTGGCGGCTTTTCCCGCTCGGTTGTCAATTTCGATGCCGGTGCGCGCACGCCAGCTGCTGGGGCCTATACCGCTGTCGGGATCGCGCTGGCGACACTGTTTCTGACACCGTTCCTGTTCTTTCTCCCGAAAGCCACGCTGGCGGCAACGATTATCGTCGCCGTTCTTTCACTCATCGATCTGGATACGATCAAACGGACATGGATCTACTCGAAAGCCGACTTCACCGCGATGCTCGGCACCATTCTCGGGACATTGGTCTTCGGGGTCGAAATGGGCATTGCGATCGGCGTTCTGTCCTCGCTCGCGCTGCATCTCAAGCGGACGTCCAAACCGCATTTCGCGATTGTCGGCAAGGTCCCTGGCACCCAGCATTATCGCAACGTGAAGCGCCACGCTGTAGAGACAACGCCGGGTGTCCTGTCGATCAGGATCGACGAGAGTCTCTATTTCCCCAATGCACGCTTCCTTGAAGACACCATCAACCATGCGGTCTCGCAGGATCCATCAATCCGTGAGGTGGTGTTGATGTGCTCACGTCAACTTTATCGACGCATCCGCGCTGGAAAGCCTCGAGCGCATTGACCACCGTCTCAGAGACGCCGGGCTCCGGCTCCATCTGAGCGAGGTTAAGGGGCCCGTGCTTGATCGCCTTCAGAGGTCCGACTTCCTGACGCATCTGTCGGGCAAAGTATTCATGAGCCAGTATGAGGCCGACCAATCGTTCAAAGTTGGCCAAGCGCGGGCGGCCGAATAGGGTGAGATAGCCTGGCCCCGGTCTTCCGGGGTCATGCAATCCGCTTGCGACGTTGGGTCATTTGAGGCTCTGCGCACGGTATATACTTCACAAAGCTGTAAACTCGGATACCTTCATCCAAACGCTTTGGGGAGGAAGCAAATTGACTGACCAAGACCGTCCTTGGACGGCCTTTTATGGCCCGTCCACACGCGCAACCATCGACACACTTGAATTTGACACGATTGGCGACTTTGTGAGCGCCAAGGCCGAGCAATTCGGCAATTTGCCCGCCTTCACGACCTGTCTGCCCAATGGCATGAATGGCACTCTGACCTACGCGCAGGCCGACGCGATGTCGGACGCGCTTGCGATCTACCTCCGCGACGTCGCGGGTTTGCGCGCCGGAGACCGTGTGGCCGTGCAGGTTCCCAACTGTCTGGGGTATCCTGTCGCCGCGATGGCGATCTTCAAGGCGGGTTGCATCCTCGTCAACGTGAACCCGCTCTATACTGCCGAGGAGATGGTCAAGCAGTTCAAGGATGCTGGCCCCTCGGCCATCGTCATCATTGATATGTTCAGCGACAAGCTGGACGAAGCGATGAAGGACTACCCGTTCGAGTCCGTCATCGTCACCCGCGTCGACGAATTACTGCCCGCCCTGCCTCGCGGCATTGGCGGACTGGTCCAGAAATACTGGGACAAGTCGAGCCGCCCGATCACTTTTGACCACATCCGCCTGCCCGATGCGATCAAAGAGGGTCGCGCCGAGCACGACCACATGCATGAGGTCCTTGAAGGCTACCGCGACAGTATCGGCCCGGATGATATTGCTTGCCTGCAGTATACCGGCGGGACGACCGGCGTGGCCAAGGGCGCGATGCTGACCCATCGCAACATCCTGATGAACATGGCGCAGGTCATGGAGATGGTCGAAGGGCTCGAAGATGGCAAAGAGGTCGCGCTGACCGCGCTGCCGCTCTACCATATTTTTGCGTTCACCGTGAATTTCCTCGGGTTCTATTCGATCGGTGCCCGCAACATCCTGATCCCGAACCCGCGCCCGCTGAGCAATCTCAAGCGAGCCTTCGAAAACTACAAAATTACGTGGCTCAGCGGTGTGAATACGCTGCTGAATGGTCTGAACAATGAAATCTGGTTTCTGGATACGCCGCCCAAGCATCTCAAGTTTGCCTCTGCTGGCGGCATGGCGCTGCAGGGTTCGGTCGCCCAGCGCTGGGAAGAAGTGACGGGTAAACCTGTGATCGAAGGCTACGGTCTGACCGAGTCTTCGCCGGCGCTCAGTTTCAATCCATTGGGAAGTGGCCGCCTGAATTCCATCTGCATCCCCGTGCCGTCAACCGAAATGAAATGCGTCGACGACGTTGGCAAGGACGTGCCGCAGGGCGAGCGTGGCGAGATCATCGCCCGTGGACCCCAGATCATGAAGGGCTACTGGAACAAACCCGAGGAGACCGCCAAGACAATTCAGAACGGATGGCTCCTGACCGGTGATATCGGGGTGATGGAAGCCGACGGATTCTTCCGTGTGGTTGACCGCAAGAAGGACATGATCCTTGTCTCGGGGTTCAACGTCTATCCCAACGAGGTCGAGGATGTGCTTGCCGCTCATCCTGGCATTGACGAGGTTGCCGTGATCGGTGTGCCGGACGGCTCCAGTGGTGAAGCGGTCAAGGCCTTTATCACCAGAACCGATGAGAGCCTGACAAAGGACGCTGTCCGCGCCTACTGCAAAGAGCATCTGACAAATTACAAGGTGCCGAAGCTCGTCGAATTCCGTGAAGAGCTGCCGAAATCAAACGTGGGCAAAATCCTTCGCAAGGATTTGAGGGCCGAGGAAATGGCGAAAGCCGCAGCAGAAGGGCAGGTGTAAGATGGTCGGACCACTCGAACAGGCGATCCTCGCCCTGATGATCTTCGTGATCATGTTGGGAATGGGCGCATCCCTGACCCCGCGTGACTTCATCCTTGCGCTGAAGCGGCCCTACGGGCTGTTTATCGGGGTCGTGTCCCAATACGGGTTTATGCCGCTGATCGGTTTCATTCTGGCGACCACCTTGCCCGTCAATGATACGCTCAAGATCGGTATCCTGATCATGGCCTGCATGCCGGGCGGGACGACGTCGAACATCTTTACCTATTTCTCGAAGGGCAATCTTGCCCTGTCGGTGCTGATGACTGTGACCTCAACTGTTTTCGGTGTGATCCTGATCCCGATCGTGCTTGTGGTCTATGCCGGTGCGCTGGACCTCGACATCCCGCGTGAAAACATCATCGCTACACTGGTGCTCCTGCTTGTGCCTGTTGCCATCGGGATGATGCTCCGCAAACTGAATGCGAATGTCGGCGCGGTAACCGAGTTCATGGGCTCGCTTCTCGCGGTCTTCTTCATCGTCTTCCTGATTGTGTCGTGGATTCCGCGCAACTGGGAGTTCCTGCTGACCACGACATGGGCCACCTACTTTGGCGCGATCATGTTGGGGTTATTCGGGTTCCTGTTGGGCTACGGGTTTTCAACCCTCCTGCGCCTGCACCCGCGCAATGCCCGCACGGTCGCGCTGGAGACAGGTATCCAGAACGGACCGCTGGCCATTGCGATCATTGCCTTCACATGGAGCGGGGCCGAGGCGCAGTCGGTCATGGCTGTGCCGGTGCTCTATTCGCTGTTTATCGTCATTACCTCGACCATGCTGACGATGTGGTTCCGGCGGATCAACACGGCAAACGAGCAACCACTGCCGAACGGATTGCTGTGACAGCGCATTGACCTGACAGCAGAGTTCCTTGAAAAACGGCGGTACCCCCGCCGTTTTCTTTTGCGAAGGCCCTGATGCGCACAGTTCTGATCACGGGAACCGCCGGTTTCATCGGCTTCCATCTGGCGCAGCTGATGCTGGACGAGGGGTTTCGTGTTGTCGGCTATGACGGGATGACAGACTATTACGATGTCGCGCTCAAGCAGCGCCGCCATCAGATCCTTCTCCAGAACCAGAACTTCACCTGCACCGAAGGGATGCTGGAGGACAACGCGCTGCTGTCGCGGGTCTGTGATGCGGCGAACCCCGGTGTCATCGTGCATTTGGCAGGTCAGGCGGGTGTGCGCCATTCGCTGGAGAATCCGCGATCCTATGTCGAGGCCAACGTCATGGGGACTTTCAATGTCATCGAATGTGCACGGCGGCATCAGGTGGGCCATCTTCTGATGGCCTCCACGTCGTCGGTCTATGGCGCGAACACCGCGCTGCCCTTCACCGAAGTGGACAAGGCGGACTCCCCCCTGACCATCTATGCCGCAACCAAGCGTGCGACCGAGCATATGGGACATGCCTATGCCCACCTGTGGAAGATTCCCACGACGATGTTCCGGTTTTTCACCGTCTACGGCCCCTACGGCCGCCCCGACATGGCGCTCTTCAAGTTTGTCAAAGCCGGGCTGAATGGTGAGGCGATCGATGTCTATGGCCACGGGCAGCAGGCGCGTGACTTTACCTATGTGACCGATCTGGTGCGCGGTATCCGGCTCTTGGTCGACATACCACCTGTCCAGCCTGAAAACCCCGAGGATATCACCGAGGGTGACAGCCTCTCGCCCGTCGCGCCCTACCGCGTGGTCAACATAGGCAACGGTGCAAAGGTGCCGCTGATGGATTTCATTGCGGCTATCGAAGATGCGCTGGGCGTCACGCTGGAAAAGAACTTTGTCGAGATGCAGCAGGGCGACGTGCCCGAAACCTGGGCGGACAATAACCTTTTGCAGAAACTTACAGGCTATTCGCCGCAAACCGACTTCAGGACCGGTGTGCATCACTTTGTGACGTGGTATCGGGACTACTACGGTGTTTGACGGCAGACGGTACAGGGAAGACTGACTCAATGAAGATTGCAATGATCGGCACAGGCTATGTCGGCCTTGTCTCGGGGGTATGTCTGTCCGACTTCGGGCATGAGGTTGTGTGCGTCGACAACAACCCTGACAAGCTGTCACTGCTGCGGTCCGGGAAGACTCCGATTTTCGAGCCGGGGCTGGATAGTCTGATGGCCAGAAACACCGCCGCTGGCCGGCTGTCCTTCACCGATGACCTCAAAAAGGCCACCACCGGTGCGGATGCCGTCTTTATCGCCGTCGGCACGCCCAGTCGCCGCGGTGACGGACATGCGGACCTCAGCTTTGTTTTCGGGGCGGTGCGTGACGTGGCGCGGGCCTTGAGCCATCCGACGGTCATTGTGACAAAATCCACGGTGCCGGTCGGCACCAACCAGAAGGTGGCCGAGATTCTTGCCGAGGAACGCCCTGACCTGACCTGCGACGTGGTCTCTAACCCCGAGTTCCTGCGTGAGGGCGCCGCAATCGACGACTTCATGCACCCCGACCGCGTGGTGGTGGGCGTCAATTCTGCCCACGGCGCGGCGGTGATGGCCGAAATCTACCGCCCGCTGTCCTTGCGTGATTATCCGGTGCTGACCACCGACCTCGAGACAGCCGAGATGATTAAATACGCGGCCAATGCCTTTCTGGCGACCAAGGTGACCTTCATCAACGAGATCGCGATGCTCTGCGAAAAGACGGGCGCGGATGTCAAAGAGGTTGCCATGGGCATGGGGTTTGACAGTCGTATCGGACCGAAATTCCTGCAGGCCGGACCGGGGTATGGTGGCTCGTGCTTCCCGAAAGACACCAAGGCACTGGCGCGCATCGGTCAGGACAATGCCACGCCGCTGCAGATCGTCGAGACCGTGATCAAGGTCAACGAAGAGGTCAAACGCCTGATGGTCGAAAAGATCATCGACCTTTGCGCGGAAAAGCTGCGCGGGAAGACGATCACTGTGCTGGGTCTGACGTTCAAGCCGGACACTGACGATATGCGCGACGCGCCCTCATTGACCGTCGTGCCGACGCTGGTCGGGCATGGGGCGAACGTCCGCGTGGTTGATCCGCAGGCCTTCCGCGAGGCGGAAGAGCTTTTGCCGAATGTCACATGGTTCGAGGACCCCTATGAGGCTGTGGACGGGGCCCATGCCGTGATCATGCTGACGGAATGGAACGAATTCCGCGCGCTTGACCTGCGCCTAATGGCCAAGCGCATGGCCGCGCCGCGTATGGCGGATTTGCGGAACATGTATTCCTGCGATCTGGCGCTTGAGGCGGGTTTCGAGGCCTATGTCGCCATGGGCCGCAAAGGGCACTTGCCCGCGTAGGGTTCCCTACCGCTTCAACACGCCGTGCAGCATCATTTCGACATGCGCGGCGAAGTGGCTTTTCGGGTCGATGGGACTGAGTTTGCCAAATAGGCTGCCATGTAGCGCCAGAAAGATCGCGGGCGCAATCAGGACCTGCGGGTTCTCGAGGATGGCTGACTCGGTCACCTCGCCCCGCGCGACGCCGCGCTCGAGAATATTCTTCAGAAGCTGCATTCCCCGCTTGAGAGCCATATCGTGGTAGGTCTCGACCAGATGCGGCATGCGGTCGGCTTCGGCGATCAGGATACGTAGAAGCGTTTTCGCCTGTCCTTCGACCATCCGTTCATAGATGCTTTCCAGCAGTTGCACCAAAAGCTCTTCTGTCGGGCCTGTTGCGCCCTGCAAACGCATCTCGCCCTCGGCCATCACGCGGATGACGTTCTCCTCGACGGCGGCAAGGAAGAGCGCCTCTTTCGACGGGTAGTAGAGATAGATCGTCCCTTTCGAGATACCGGCGGCTTTTGCAATCCGGTCAAGACGTGCGCGCTCGAAACCATGCGTGGCGAACTCCTGCATGCCTGCTGCCATAATTTCGGCAGGCCGTGCGTCTTTGCGTCTGCGTGATCTGGGTCTGACCTTCTCTACCATTCCCGTTCTGTCTTAGTCGTTGCTTTATCTTGCTCTCTGGCAGTGATGACCGCGAATTCCGGCAACAACTCATCCATTCGCTGCGCTGCCGCGTAAAAACTACATGTATACTATTTACTGACTCACCGGTCAGTAGTAAATGACTCATCAGTCAGTAAAGGGCAAGGTCAAAATGCGTAAGGTCTTTCGGTTCGTTTTTGCCGCCATTCGCGAGGCTTTCTGGCTGGCTGTTGCCGTGGCTATCGTTGCGGGAGGTTACTTTGGTTTCCAATACCTTGGCGACAATCGCGAGATCGTCGAGGCCGAGCCTGCCGCCCGTCCGGTCACCCTTGTCGAAACCGCCGCATTCATTCCTGTCGATGGCCCGCTGCCGATTCGTGGCGAAGGTTTTGTTGAGCCGTTTCGGACCGTTGCCCTCTCTGCGCCGACTGGCGGCAGGATTGTCACGCTGCATCCGGCGATCACGAGTCGCGGCGAATTCTCAGAGGGTGAAATTCTAGTCGAAATCGATGCCAGCAACGAGCGTGCCCAGATCGAGCAGGCAAAAGCCTCTATCGCGGCGACCGAGGCGCGTCTTGACCTGATCGCAACCCAGCTGGAACGCGCAAGCAGCCTGCTTGAGCGAAACGCGATCTCTCAAGCGGCGGTCGACGACCTTCTAGGTCAGCAGGATGAAGTGCGTGCAAACCTCGAAGGCCAGAAGGCACAGCTTGCTTCCGCCGAAATCGCTCTGGAGAACAAGATCGTCCTTGCGCCTTTTGACGGTGCCGTTCAGACCAAGGACGCAGAGATTGGCAACGTCGTCGCGGGCGGTAGCCCGATTGCCCGCATCTATACCAAGGACCAGATGGAGGTCAGTGTTGCGATCCGGGAAAGTGATGCCGCACTCATCCCCGGACTGTTCGAGGGCCGCGCGGCTACAGCCACCATAGTCACCCGGTTTGCCGGCGTCGCGCAGACTTGGTCTGGCGAGGTTGTTCGGATTGATCCTTCACTTGATCCGCAGACCCGGACACTGACGGCGACCGTTGCTCTCCGCGAGCGTATCGGAGCGGATGATGCCCTGCCGTCTGGCGCACCGCCGGCCCTCATCAATGCCTTTGCAGAGGTCGTCATCGACGGTATCCAGCCTGAAAACACCTATGCTATTGCATCCACTGCCCTGCGGAATGGAAGCGCTGTCTGGCTTCTGCGCGACAATGCGCTGGATATCCATCCGGCCACGCTTGTCCATGTCGACGGTGAGACCTCTTATGTCCGGCTGACTGACCTGCGCCCAGATGACCGCCTGATCCTGACGACGCTTGCGGCACCCCAGCCCGGCAAGGCGCTGCGCGATATTTCAGATGAATCCCGCACCTCGCTGAACAACGAGTAAGGAGCCACGCCTGTGAACGCTGCAATCAAATGGATGGCGGAACACCCGGTCGCAGCATGGCTGGCGATGGTGCTTTTCGTGGGGCTCGGCGCGATCACCGCCGCCAACTTGCCGCAAAAGACATTTCCGGAATTCGCGCTCGATGCTGTGTCGATCTCTGTCAGCTACCCCGGCGCCTCCCCTTCGGAAATCCAGGCCAGCATCGTGCAGCCGATCGAGGACGAGCTGAGCGGCGTTGACGGTATCGACGACATCACGGCGAGCATCTCCGAAGGTCGCGGCGGCGTGACTGTCACCTTCCTTGATGGCGAAGACATCGAGGCCAAGCTGGACGAGATCAAGACAGAAATCGACGGGATCAACGTATTCCCCGAAGATGCCAACGACCCTGTTGTGGTGCGGGCCGATAACTCCAGCCGCGTTCTGGAAATCGCGATCCATGGTGACGCGAGCGAGCGCGTGCTGAAGGAGGAGGCGCGGCGTCTGAAAGACGAGCTGACCGCCCTTGATGGCATTTCATTTGCTGAAGTCACGAATACCCGCGACTATGAGATCAGCATCGAAATCGACCGCGATACGCTCCGTGCCTACGGGCTTTCGCTGAATGAGGTCGCACAGATCATCAATGCCAACTCGCTCGAATTGCCCGGTGGGTCCATCGAGACAGACAGTGTTTCTATCCCGATCCGCACGCTTGGCCGCAACTATACGCGCGCGGATTTCGAGAACATCGTGATCCGTGCCAGCGAAAGCGGTGCGCAGGTGCTCTTGCGCGATATCGCGACCGTGAATGACGGGTTCGAGGACAGCGATCTGTCCTCCAGCTTCAACGGGACACCGTCTGTCTCTGTAAATGTCTACCGCGTGGGCGACGAACAGATCCTGCGCATCGTCGATCTGGCGCAAGAGCATCTGCGCACATCCTTCCGCCCTTCCCTTGAAGAAGGGATTGAAGCCACGATCTGGCAGAACGAGGCTGTGAACCTGCAATCGCGGATCGACCTTTTGTCAGAAAACGCGGTGCTTGGTCTGGCATTGGTGATCCTTTGCCTTGCGCTGTTTCTGGATATCCGGCTGGCGTTCTGGTCTGCGATGGGCATCGGGGTCAGCTTTGCAGCGACCTTTATCGTGATGGGCGCGATGGGCATGTCGATCAATATGATCTCGCTCTTCGGGTTTATTCTCGCCATCGGGATCGTTGTTGATAACGCCATTGTGGTGTCCGAGAACATCTACAAGAACGGTGAGGAGGGGCTGTCGCCGCTGCAAGCTGCGGTCAAGGGCACACAGCGGATTGCGGTCCCGGTTGTCTTTTCGACGCTCACAACGCTTGTCGCCTTTTGGCCGCTGTTGCAGATGCCTGCGCCTTTGGGGTCTTTTCTTGGTGATATTCCGACAGTGGTCATGATCGTTCTGACCCTCTCGATGCTGCAGGCGTTGCTGATCCTGCCGCGCAATCTGGCCAAGCTCGACATCAGCCCGAACTACCGTCCGAACCTTGTCTTCCGCTTCATCAGCGCGATCCGTGGGGTCATTGACCGTGGGTTGAAATGGTTCATCCGCCGTCCGCTCGATGCGATGCTCCGGTTCTGCGTGAACCGTATCTTTATCCCGATTGCCGCTGTCATCGCCCTGATGATGCTGACGATTGGCCTGATTTCCTATGGCTACGTGCGGTTCAGCTTCTTTCCCGAGATTCAGGGTGAGTTCGTGACGGCTGCCGTCGAGATGAACGAAGGCACCACCTTTGCGCGGACCGAAGAGGTCGCAGAAGACCTGCGCCTCGCCGCGATCCGCGCGGGCGAGCGGTTGCAGGCAAGCCTGCCTGCGAATGCTCCTGCTGTGATGGTCGGTCAATATACGGTTGTCGGACGCGGTGCCGGTGGTGGTGGACCGGTCGGGGGTGCTCCGCCGATATCGCCGACGATTGCGCAGGTCGTTGTCGAAGTGACCGAAGCCGCGGAGCGTGATTGGGAAACCGTCGCCTTCGAGCGCCTCTGGCGTGAGGAGGTTGGCCGTATTGCAGGTGTCAACACACTGACAATCTCGTCCTCGCTGGTGAATGCGGGGGACGCGATTTCGGTGCAGCTGTCCTTGCCGGGTAATGCGGACATTACGCCAGTGGTCGAGGAGTTGCGCAATGGCCTGGCTGCAATTCCGGGGGTCTTCCAGATCCTTGATGATAATTCGTCCGGCAAAGTGGAATACACGCTCGCACTCAAGCCCGAGGCGCGGCTCTACGGGGTCACTTTGCAGGATCTCGCCGTCCAGACCCGCAACGGGTTCTTCGGGATCGAAGCAACTAGCGTGCAGCGCGGACAGGACAACGTCGCGGTCATGGTCCGCTACCCAGCCGAAGACCGTGACAGCCTTGCTGATCTTCTGGATACACGGATCGCGACTGCCTCGGGTGACCTGATCCCGCTTTCGACAGTGGCCACACTGGCCGAAGGGATATCGCCCTCCGAAATCCTGCGCCGCAACGGGCGTCAGGTGACGACGGTCACGGCTGATGTCGACGAAAGCATCATCACCAACGGCGAGGCAAACCGCATCATCCGCGAAGATCTGCTTCCGCCGCTGCTGGCTGCTAACCCCGGTTTGAACGCTACTTTCGGCGGCGAGCAGGAGACCCAAGGCGACGCACAGGCAGCCCTCGGGCAAGCACTGGGGATAGCGCTCTTTGTGATCTTCGCGTTGCTGGCGCTGATCTTCCGCAGCTTTGTGCAGCCGCTTGTGGTGATGCTGGCTATTCCACTGGGGCTGATCGGTGCAGTGACAGGCCACTTGCTGTTGGGTATTCCGCTCGGGCTGCTGAGTTTCTTCGGGATCATCGGTCTGGCGGGTGTTGTCATCAACAACAGCCTTGTGATGATCGACCTCTACAATGAGTACCTGGGCAAAGGTTACGCCGTGAAGGATGCGGTTGTCGAAGGCACCAAGGACCGCTTCCGTCCGATCCTGCTGACGTCGGTGACAACCTTCCTCGGGGTCTACCCGCTGATCATGGAAACCTCGCTACAGGCACAGTTCCTGATCCCGCTGGCGGTGTCGATTGGCTATGGCGTGCTGATCGGAACGGTCGTGATCATCTTTGCAATCCCGGCGGTCTTTATGCTGGTGCATCACATCACAACAGGAGTGAAGACGGTTGCAGGGGCCTTGAGCGGCGGCGCTGCCGTTTCTGTGGAGCCTCAGGCGGAGCGCGCTGAACCGAACCCGTCAGAGACCAACCTGCCATACCCCCCACTGAAGGCAGCAGAATAGTCAGACACTATTTGAGAGCGCGGGCAAGGAATTGCTTGGTCGCGTCCTCTTTCGGAGTGACGAAAATCTCCGAGGGCGGCCCTTCCTCGATGATCCTGCCGTCCTTGAGAAAGCAGACCTTGTCGGCGGCCTGACGCGCGAACTCCATCTCATGCGTGGCAAGAACCATGGTCATGCCTTCGGCCTTTAGCTGCAAAAGCACGTCTAGCACTTCGCCGACAAGTTGGGGGTCCAGTGCTGAGGTGATCTCGTCAAAAAGCATCACGTCAGGCCGCATCGCCAAGGCTCGCACAATCGCGACGCGTTGCTGCTGCCCGCCCGAGAGCTGGTCGGGGTAATTGTTCATCCGGTCGGCCAGCCCGAAGCGGACGAAAAGGGCCTCGACCTCGGGGCGGACATCGTCCCGCGATTTGCCCCTGACCAGCCGCGGCGCGAGCATTGCGTTCTCCAGCGCGGTCATGTGTGGGAAAAGGTTATAGCTCTGGAACACCATCCCGATCCGCGACCGCACGGTTTGCGGGTCCAGACCTGGGATCGTGATATCCTCGCCCTCGAGATAGATCGCGCCGTCCTCGATCGGCTCAAGCAGGTTGATGCAGCGCAGCAGGGTCGATTTCCCGCCGCCTGAGGCACCGATCAGGCAGACCATCTGGCCTTCTTCCACATCAAGATCGATGCCGTCGATCACCGTCGCCTCGCCAAAGCGTTTCACAACGCCGCGCAGTTCCATCTTGGCCATCAGCGACGCTCCTGTCTCTGCTTGGCCATCAGGTAATCGGCATAGCGCGTGGCAGGGATCGTCACGATCAGAAAGATGATCGCTGCCCCGACATAGGGCGTGAAATTCGCGAGCAGCGATTTGAAGACACCGGCCTGCCGGAAGATTTCGACAGGGCCAATAAAGCTGAGCAGCGAGACATCCTTTTGCAGCGCAATCAGCATGTTCATCTGTGCAGGCACCACGTTGCGGATCGCCTGTGGCAGGACCACGTAGTGGGTCACCTGCCGTTCGCTGAGGCCAAGCGACAGCGCCGCCGACCGCTGGCTGTGGTGGACGGAGTCGATACCGGACCGGAAGACTTCGGCAACATAGGCCGAATAGGTCAGGATCAGCGCGAGCGAGCCCCAGATATAGGGCGAATTCCAGGGGCGCGGCAGCCCTAGACCGGGAATGCCGAAGCCGATCAGATAGACGGTCAGGATGACCGGAATACCGCGGAAGACATCCGTAAAGGCCGCGCCGAAGATGCGCAGCGGAAAGAGGGACGGTGATTTGGTATCGCGGGCCAGCGCGATCAGCAGCCCCAGAATGGCAATCGCCGGAGCCGACCACGCGAAGATCATTACATTGATCATGAAAGCGTCGAGCAGCTTGGGGAAAGTATCCACCAGCGTCTGCCCGTTGAAGAAACTGCGCTGCACCTTTGCCCAACCGGGGGTCATCGGCACGAGGATCACAATCGCCAGGACCACCAGCACGGTGCTGGTTGCAGCGATGATAGCGGACCGCTTGCGCTGGGCGGCCTCATAACGTTGGCGGCGGGTCAGACCCGCCGCTTTCTGTGTTGTCATTGGTCCGATGACCCTTATTCGATCACTGGTACGCCGGTTGCGTCCTGCAGCCATGTGGCTTCGATTTCGGCCAAGGCTCCGCTTTCGGTCAGCGCGGTGATCGCCTCATCCACGCACGCCTTGAGCGGGTTGCCGTCTTCCATCAGCAGGCCGAACTGGTCGGGGTTGTCGCTCTGATCAGGTGCAAACTGGCCAATTACGGCAGAGCCTTCGATCATCACGGCAGAGAGGAACAGCGCAGTCGGCAGATCGAACAGGGCTGCGTCGATCTGGTTTGCGCTCATCGCGGCGTTGACGTCCGCGTTGTCAGCATAGAGGAGCGGGTCTTTTGTCGGCTGGATGACCGAGGCCAGCTTTGGCACGGCGGTTGTCGAACCGACTGCACCCCACTGGAGGTCCTTGAGCGCTGCCAGCGTGGGTTCGGTGCCAACAGCACCGGGGCTGACCAGAACGGCCATTGGGGCGGTGTAGTAAGGCAGGGAGAAGTCGACGACCTGATCGCGTTCCGGCGTGATCGAATACTGCTGCATGTTGAAGTCAAAGTTCTTTGCGCCCGGCTGGATCGCCTCGTCAAAAGAGGAGCGGACCCAGACCACGTCTTCAGCGGCAAAGCCCATTTCGGCAGCAATGGCGTAGGCGACAGCGGCCTCAAACCCTTCACCGCTTTCAGGCGCATCATTCAACACCCAAGGGTAATAGGCGGGGTTGCCGGTTGCGATGGTCAGCTTGCCGGCTTCGAGTGTCTTGTCGGCGGCACAATGGCCACCAGCGAATGCAGCGGTCGATGCGAGCGACAGCGCGACCGTGATTGAAACGACGTTCTTCATTGTTGAAAACCTTCCCGTTGGAACACTGTCAAAAGATATGGTCGGCCCCGAAAAAGAGTCCAGCCACAAAGGATGAAATCCGAGCGTGGACAGCATGGTGTCGCCTGCTATGTGAAGATCAGATCGCCCAGACCCGCCCGTAAGGCAGCAGGTTGTAGTAATCGCCTGAAATATCCATCCTCTTGCCTGACAGGATGTCCTCGAATGCGGTCACGCCCTGATCGCGTAGCCAGTGACAGCGTAGACCGACGATCTCTTCCGAGAAGTTGAACAGGCAGACAATCGGGCCCGTCGGTGCGAACCGGCAGAAGGCAAAGACCTGCGGCGCCTCTGGGAACAGGATGCGGGTCGGCACGGCGGCATGGAACTGTGGGGTTGCCTTGCGGCGCGCCATGATGTGGCGGGTTCCGGCGAGGATCTGTCCTTCGGGCGTTGAAGCGTCGTCCGCACCAGCAACCCGCTCCCAATCCATTACAGGGCGGTGCAGCCAGCGGCTGTCGTCAGCGCGGAGGGGCTCGGTCTGATAGCTGTGATCGTTCAGGAGCGCGGCTTCATCGCCCATATAGATCAGCGGGATACCCCCGAATGACGCGATCAAGGCGTTGCCCATCAGGATCCGGTGGACGGCCAGTTCAACCCCGCGCGCATCACCCTCGGCTTCGGCCTTTTCCAGACCGGCAAGGGACGCGAGCGTGCCAGAGATGCGGCTGTCACCGGTTTCCTCGTTCACCTGAAAATAGGCGCCGCGGGCAAAGCTGCCGCGAAAATCACCGGCATAGAACCGCGACAGGAAATCGCGATGCGCGAAGCCGGAGAACCCCATCGCTGTGGCGTCCTCATCGGTGATCGCCCAGCCGATATCGTCGTGGCAGCGCAGATAGGTCGTGTAGGTTGCATTCGGCAGGGTCTCGGGGAAGTTCTCTGACAGGACCTTGGTCATCAGCCGCGTGTCCCGTGTGGCAAGAGCCGACCAATAATGGACCATCAGGTTGTTGTGGTACGCCAGATTGCCCTCGCGTCCCTCATGTTCGCCGCGACCAAGATAGGTCAGCATCTCGGCGGGGCCGACAATGGCCTCTTCAAGGTGGATCACGGCAGGTGCGGCGATTCTTGTGCAGGCCCGCAGCGCGCGGAGGAGCAGGTGGACCTCTGGCTCAGACTGGCAGCGGGTGCCCATGCGCTTCCACATAAAGGCAACGGCATCCAGTCGCAGGATGTCCACGCCCTTGTTGGCCAGAAACAGCATCACATCGACGATTTCCAGAAACACCCAAGGGTTCGACCAGTTCAGGTCCCACTGGTGGTCGTTGAACGTGGTCCAGACCCATTTGCCGTGTTCCGGCACAAAGGTGAAATTCCCGGGCGCGTCGTTGGGGAAGATCTCGACCAAGGTGCGCTCATAGGCGCGGGGCTGCGTGTCGTCGTCAAAGAAATGGTAGAAGTCCTTGAAGTAGGGATCACCGGCCAGCGCCTTTTGCGCCCATTCGTGTTCGCGGGCCGTGTGGTTCAGCACCAGATCGACGCAGAGCGACATGCCTGCCGCGCGCATCTGTGCGGTCAGCGCCTCAAGGTCGCGCATGGTGCCCAACTCGGGATTGATCTTGCGATAGTCCTGCACGGAATATCCGCCGTCATTGGGCCGCGGCCGTGGTTTCAGGCAGGGCATCAGGTGCAGGTAGTTGACACCAAGGCTTTGCAGATAGGGCAGTTTCTCGGCCACATCGGGAATGCGGCCTGCGAAACGGTCGGTGTAGCATGCATAGCCCACCATATCGGAACGCTGGAACCAGTCGGGTTTAAGATCGCGCTTGAGGTCCAACAGTTTGAGATCACGCGACCGCTTTTTCCAGGCGTTGCGCAAGGTGTCGAGCAGGGCATCGCGGAAGGTGCCGAAATCGTCGCGCTTGCCATAAAGCTGGTCGAGCATCGGCCAGAGGTCGTTTGCGCTGCGGTCGAGCCGAAGCTCGAACAGGGTGTTTGGGGATGGATCGGCGGTCATGGTGATCAGGTGATAACGTCAGGCGCGGTCCGGCCCGTCCGCGTGGCGATGCCTGCCAGCGCCTCAGCAGCCGAGATCACATCCGATAGCGCCTCCTGCGGGTCCTGATCCATTGCGCCAGCGGCGGTTTCAAGCCGCTCCAGATAGACGCGCAGTGTCGCGCCCGCTGTGCCAGTGCCAGACAGGCGGAACACAACCCGCGCGCCGCCTGCGAACTGGATACGGATGCCCTGCCCGGTCGAAACCGAACCATCGACCGGATCGTGATAGGCAAACTCGTCCGCCGCTTCGACGGTCAGAACCGAGACCACCTGGCCCGGCAGGCCGTCCAGCTGGCCGCGCAATGCATCCATCAGGCCATTGGCGGCATCGCTGTCCACCGCCTCGTAGTCATGCCGCGAATAATAGTTGCGGCCGTAGCGCGCCCAGTGATCCTGCATCAGTTCGGCCACGGGCTTTTTCGTGACAGCAAGAATATTGAGCCAGAGCAGCACCGCCCAGAGGCCGTCTTTCTCGCGCACGTGGTTCGATCCGGTTCCGGCGCTTTCCTCGCCACAAAGGGTCACGCGGCCCGCATCCAGAAGATTGCCAAAGAACTTCCAGCCTGTCGGGGTTTCAAAAGAGGCAAAACCCTTGGCCTCGGCCACGCGGTCGGCGGCGGCAGAGGTCGGCATCGAGCGCGCAACGCCTGCCAGACCACCCGCATAGGCAGGAGCGAGTTCTGCGCGGTCGGTCAGCACCGCAAGGCTGTCGGAGGGGCTGACATAGCAATGCCGTCCGACGATCATGTTGCGGTCACCGTCGCCATCAGAGGCCGCGCCAAAGTCGGGCGCATCATCTGCGAACATCGCGTCCATCAATTCCTTGGCCCAGACGGGGTTCGGGTCAGGGTGGCCTTTGCCAAAATCCGGCAGCGGCGTGCCGTTGCGGACGGTGCCAGCAGGCGCGCCCAGCCGGTTTTCGAGAATTTCGCGCGCATAAGGGCCGGTGACGGCATGCATCGCGTCGAAACACATCGTGAAGCCGCCTTTGAACATGGCCGATATGGCGTCAAAGTCGAAAAGGCTCGCCATGAGTTCCGTATAGTCGGCGACAGGATCAACGATCTCGACCGTCATATCCCCCAAGCTGCCTGTTCCGAGCCTGGACAGGTCAATGCCGTCGGCGTCCAGTATCTTGTATTCGGAAATATCCTTGGTGCGGGCAAAGATCTTTTCGGTGACACTCTCAGAAGCAGGGCCGCCATTGGGGCCGTTGTACTTCAGACCGAAATCCTCATCTGGGCCGCCGGGGTTGTGGCTGGCTGAAAGGATCAGACCGCCGTCAGCGCCGCGTTTGCGGATCAGATGTGATGCAGCGGGAGTGGAGAGAAGCCCGCCCTGACCCACGATGCAATGTTCCGCCCCGTTTGCGGCGGCCATGCGCAGGATTGTGACGATAGCATCGTCGTTGAAATACCGTCCGTCGCCACCGACGACCAGCGCCTTGCCGGTGACGCCGCCGATCCCGTCAAAGATCGCCTGCACGTAATTCTCGAGATAATGCGGCTGCATAAAGACCTTGGTCTTCTTGCGCAGCCCGCTCGTGCCGGGTTTTTGTCCGTCGATGGGTTGGGTTGCTACAGTCTGTACAGTCATGCTTTTGCCTTGCGATTGTGCTGAGCGGTGCTTGCGGCGCTGCTGCCGTCCAGCGGGCAAAGCTCAAAGGCAACAACGCAATCAGCGGGCAGCGCGATCTTGCTGCCGGCGATGGTCTTGCCTGATTGCCCGGAGGTATCGACAACTTTGCGCCAGTAGTGGCCGGGCAAAGCCTCGGCCAGCCGCACGTTCTTGCGGCCACCTGCGTTGAAGAGAAGATACATGGCCCCGTGTCGCCGCTCGTAGGCTGGCGTGCCACGGGCCATGCGCATTTCGACCGCGATAAAGCTGAGGTTGGCCCGATGCCAGTCGGCTTCGGTCATGGCTTCACCGTCGGCGCGGCGCCAGAACAGATCAGGTTTGCCGTCCACGGCGCGGGTCCGCGAATGCAGGAACCGTTTCTGGCGCAGGATCGGGCTGGCCTTGCGGACTGCAATGATCTGTCGGCAAAAGGCAAGGAAGTCCGGGTCAGCGTTATCCCAGTCTACCCAGCCGATTTCGTTGTCCTGACAATAGGCGTTGTTGTTGCCGCCTTGGGAGTTGCCAAGCTCGTCACCCGCGAGCAGCATCGGTGTCCCTTGGCTCAGCATCAGCGTGGCCAGCATATTGCGCCTGCGCTGGGCGCGTTTGGTCAGGATATCAGGATCGTTTGTCGGCCCTTCGACCCCGCAATTATTCGAACAGTTATGGTCGTGACCGTCGCGGTTGTCTTCGCCGTTCGCGGCGTTGTGCTTGTGGCTGTAGCTGACGGTGTCCATCAGCGTGAAGCCGTCATGGGCTGTGACAAAATTCACCGAAGACGTTGCAGGTCGCATGTCGTGGTCGAACTGCGGCGCTGATCCGGCGATATGGCCAGCCAGCGCCTGCACCGTGTCATCATCCTTGCGCCAGAACTTGCGGACGTTGTCGCGGTATTTGTCGTTCCATTCTGTAAATGGCGCAGGGAAGGCGCCCAATTGGTAGCCGTCAGGACCAACGTCCCATGGCTCGGCAATCAGTTTGACCTTGTTCAGCACGGGGTCTTGCCGGATCGCGCGGCAGAACGGCCCGTCGCGGTTAAAGACCCCACCCGTGCGCGCCACTGACGACGCAAGATCAAAGCGGAACCCGTCGACATGCATCACCTCGACCCAGTAGCGCAGCGAGTCCATGACCATGCGCAGCACAA
Source organism: Luminiphilus sp. (assembly GCA_964221795.1). GTDB lineage: Bacteria > Pseudomonadota > Alphaproteobacteria > Rhodobacterales > Rhodobacteraceae > Yoonia. The sequence continues at coordinate 19,804 of CAXQAV010000103.1, forward strand.
ACGGATGATCGAGATCGAGCGTATTCCCGCAGCCGGTGTCATTGATGTAATGCCGCTTGTCGGCTGCCAGACGATAATAGCTTGCGTTGTCGAAACCGCGGAAGCTGAGCGTCGGCCCGAGCTGGTTGCCTTCGGCAGTGTGGTTATAGACCACGTCGAGGATCACTTCGATTCCGGCAGTATGCAGGCGGGCGACCATCTGCTGGAATTCCGAGATGCTGTTGTCGCTCAGGAATTTCGGCTCAGGAGCAAAGAACCCGTAGGTCATGTAGCCCCAGTAGTTGCTCAGCCCCTTTTCTACGAGGAACCGGTAGTTGATCGCTGCCTGCACGGGCATCAACTCGAGCGTGGTTACGCCCAGTTGCGTCAGGTGATCCAGCATCTGGTCCGAGGCCATTGCCAGAAAGTGACCCGCATGCGGAATATCGCGGCGGCCTGCGGTCATGCCCTTGACGTGGGCCTCGTAGATAATCGTGTAGGACCACGGGATATCCAGCCGCATCCGCTCCTGCCGCCCCCAGGAAAAGGCCGGATCGACAACGACGGAGCGCGGTATATAGGGCGCGCTGTCGCGTTTGTCGAAGCTCAGATCGCCGTCAGGGTGGCCGACTTCATAGCCATAAAGCGCGTCATTCCAGACAGGATGCCCCGTCAGCCGTTTCGCATATGGGTCCATCAGGAGTTTGTAGGGATTGAAGCGGTGCCCTTCCTCGGGCGCATAGGGCCCATGGACGCGGTAGCCGTATTGCTGGCCGGGGCGGACGCCGGACAGGTAGCCGTGCCAGACATGTCCGTCCCGCTCGGCCAGATCGACCAGATAGGTCTCATTGCCCTTATCGTCACAGAGCGAAAGCACCACGCGGGTCGCGTGCTGCGAGAAGACAGCAAAGTTGACCCCCTCTCCGTCAAAGGTCGCGCCCAGCGGATAGGGCCTTCCGGCGCTGAGGGGAAAAGGGTTCATCAGTCAGTCCCGCGTAGCTGGTCATAGAGTGCCGCATAGGCGGCGGCCGAAGTGCTCCACCCGACGGGATGGGACATGGCGTTGCGCTGCATCTTTGCCAGACGTTTGGGGTCGCTGAAAAGGTCACAAAGCTGCTCGAGCGCCGATTCAAGCGCTCCGGCGGTCACGGGTACAAATTGCAGGCCCGTTGCGACACCGCGTGCCTGTGTCGCTGGTGTGTCGGGGATCACGGTGTCTGCCAGCCCGCCGGTCAGGGCGACGACAGGCAATGTGCCGTAGCGCAGCCCGTAAAGCTGGGTGAGCCCGCAGGGTTCGAACCGCGACGGTACAAGGATCGCATCGCCACCCGCAATCATCCTGTGCGAGAGCGCCTCATCATAGCCGATCCGCACGGCGACGCTAGGATGGTCGTAGTTGCGGAAGGCGGCTTCGAGGTTCGGATCGCCAGAGCCAAGCAATGCCAGTTGACCTCCGCGCTCAAGAAGCGCGGGCAGGGCTTGTAGCAGCAAGTCCAGCCCCTTCTGTTCGGTCAGACGCGAGACAACGACGCAGAGTGGCCCGTTGCTTTCGGGCAGTCCGAATTCTTCGCGCAGCGCTTTGCTGTTCGCGATCTTGCCGCGCGGGGATTTGTAGGTCTGGATGTGGCTGTCCACTTCGGGTGACCAGATGTCCAGATCAATACCGTTCAGGATACCTGTCAGAACGTGGCGACGCGCCCGCAGCACACCGTCGAGACCCATGCCAAACTCGGGCGTCATCAACTCGCGCGCATAGGTCGGGGACACCGTGGTCAGACGGTCCGCAAACATCAGACCTGCCTTGAGCGCCGAGATTTGCCCCCAGTATTCGACGCCGTCAGCGTCGCAATGTTCGGGCGCAATCCCAAGGTCGCTCGCAAGGGACATGGGCGCGAGGCCCTGAAATGCGATGTTGTGGATTGTCAGGATACTGGCGACAGGGATTGCATCCCGCTTGAGATAATAGGGCAGCAGCCCCGCCTGCCAGTCATGGCAAGGGGCGATATCGGGTGTCCAACTGCCCAAGCGGCCCGCAGCAATATCCGTACCCGCACGACAGAGTGCAGCATAACGCTGTGGATTGTCAGGCCAGTCCTTGCCGTCCGGCCCGAGATAGATACTGCCCGGGCGATCAAAAAGATGTGGCGCATCCAGCACCAGCAGATCTAGCCCTGCCGTTTTGA
>CAXQAV010000104.1:0-12220 GCA_964221795.1 Luminiphilus sp.
ACACTCTTTCCATACACGACGCTCTTCCGATCTATCGAGAAGGAATCCCAGATCAACGAACAGATCGACCGGATGCGCCACTCGGCCACCCGCGCGCTTCTGGAGCGGGACGATGTGATCATCGTGGCCTCGGTTTCCTGCATCTACGGTATCGGGTCGGTGGAAACCTATGGAGCAATGACGCAGGACATTCATGTGGGCCGCGACTATGACCAGCGGCAGATCATGGCCGACCTGATCGCGCAGCAGTACCGGCGCAACGATCAGGCCTTCCAGCGCGGCAGCTTTCGCGTGCGCGGCGACAGTCTGGAAATCTGGCCCGCCCACTTGGATGACCGGGCATGGAAACTCTCGTTCTTCGGAGAAGAACTCGAAAGCATCACCGAATTCGACCCGCTGACGGGGGAAAAGACCGACAGTTTCGACAAGATCCGCGTCTATGCGAACTCGCACTACGTCACGCCCAAGCCCACGATGCAGCAGGCCATTCAGGGCATCAAAAAGGAACTCCGCATCCGGCTCGACCAACTAGTGAGCGAGGGGAAACTGCTGGAGGCCCAGCGCCTCGAACAACGCACCAACTTCGATCTGGAGATGCTCGAAGCCACGGGCGTCTGCAACGGCATCGAAAACTACTCGCGCTACCTCACTGGGCGCGCCCCCGGTGAGCCGCCGCCCACACTGTTCGAATTCATCCCCGATCACGCCATCGTCTTCGCCGACGAAAGCCATGTCTCGGTCCCGCAGATCGGCGGCATGTACAAAGGCGACTACCGGCGGAAATTCACGCTGGCCGAACACGGCTTCCGCCTGCCCTCCTGCATGGATAACCGGCCGCTCAAGTTCGAGGAATGGGACGCCATGCGCCCGCAGTCGGTCTTTGTGTCGGCAACCCCCGCCGCTTGGGAACTGGAACAGGCCGGTGGCGTCTTCACCGAACAGATCATCCGCCCCACGGGCCTCATCGACCCGGAAATCGAAATCCGCCCTGTCGACATGCAGGTGGACGACCTGCTTGACGAAGTACGCAAAGTGGCCGCCAAAGGCTACCGCACGCTGGTCACCACGCTCACCAAACGCATGGCCGAGGATCTGACCGAGTATATGCACGAGCAGGGCATCAAGGTCCGCTATATGCACAGCGACATCGACACGATCGAGCGGATCGAAATTCTCCGCGACCTGCGCTTGGGTGCCTTCGACGTGCTGATCGGCATCAACCTGCTGCGCGAAGGCCTCGACATCCCCGAATGCGGACTAGTGGCAATTCTTGATGCGGACAAGGAAGGCTTCCTGCGGTCCGAGACCTCGCTGGTGCAGACCGTTGGCCGCGCGGCACGGAACGCCGAAGGCCGTGTGATCATGTACGCTGACCGCGTGACAGGTTCGATGGAACGCGCCATGCGCGAAACTGAACGGCGGCGGGACAAGCAGATGGCCTACAACCTCGAACACGGGATCACGCCGCAGACGGTCAAGAAGAGCGTCGAGGATATTCTGGCCGGCCTCTACAAAGGCGACGTGGACATGAACCGCGTGACCGCAAAGGTCGACAAGCCGATGGCCGGCGCAAACCTCGCCGCCGTTCTGGAAGGGCTGCGCACCGACATGCGCAAGGCCGCCGAAAACCTCGAATTCGAAGAGGCAGCACGGCTGCGGGACGAGATCAAACGGCTGGAAACAGTCGACCTCGTGGTCAGCGATGATCCTTTGGCGCGGCAACAGGCGGTGGAGAAGGCCGTGGGGGATGCGCAGAAAGCAGCAGGTCGGAGCACGGCGGGAAGACCGGGGCAGAGAGGTGGAGTGAAAAGACGGGGGAAGCGGTGAGCTGATACGCCCGGCATAGCAGGGCAGCGGCCGACCTCCCGCCCCGACCTGTAGGTCGGAGTTTACCCCGACATTGTCCCGATGACCACCGCGCGAAGCCCCTGACACCCCGACATGGACCCTCAATTGTCGGGGTGAACCCCGACCTACCCGACTCGTCATCCCCGAATCCGCCGACGTTTTGCCGACGCAACGCCGCCCCCTCAAATCGCCCTGCCTTGCCCCAGCACCCGCGCCGCCTACCTCCTCCTCATGCGCACCCTTCTCGCCCTACTCCTCCTCACCGCCCCCGCCCGCGCGTGGGAGTTCTCGCCCTCGTCCATCTGCACCCTGACCGACACGCAGGAGGCGGGCACGCTGACCGTGACCTATGACGCGAGCCTGCCCGAATACGCGATCTCGATCACATTGGCCGAGGGCACGTGGCCCGACGCCCTCACCTTCGGCATGGCCTTTGCGGGGGGTGACGCGCTCAGCATCGGGACCGACCGCCATATCATCTCGGGCGACGGCAGTACGCTGACGGTCAGGGACCGCGGGTTCGGCAATGTCCTCAACGGGCTGGAGTTCAACACCCGCGCCTATGCGATGGTTGATGACTTCACCGTGGGGTTCGATCTCGCGGGGATCAAGCCTGCGATCACCGCCTTCAGAGATTGCCCTGCGGTGAATATGACCTGACACTCGGGCGCATGAGCAAACGTGATCCGATCAACCCGACCGACGATGCCGCCCGCGTGCAGGCGCGCGCGATCCTGCGGGCCACGCGCTTTGGCGCGCTCGCCGTGACCCACCCCGAAACGGGGCATCCCTACGTCGCGCGGGTCGCCCTTCTCTGGACGGAGGGCGCAGTTCATACTTTGATTTCAACGCTCTCCACCCACACACAGGCCCTGTTGAAAGACCCTGCCTGCGCCATCCTCGTCGGCGAACCGGGCGACAAGGGCGACCAGCTCACCCACCCGCGCATGACGGTCAGCGCCACCGCGCGCGAGGCCGACAAAGCCGCACTGAAAGAGGCATGGCTGGCCGCCATCCCCAAGGCGCAGCTTTACTACGGGTTTACCGATTTCCGCATGTTCCGGCTGGAACCGATCTCTTTCGATCTCAACGGCGGCTTCGGTAAGGCCTACCGCCTGACCCCCGACGATCTATAGGGCCCCGCGCCAGATCACCGAGCCTTCTTGCCACAGCCCACCGACCAGCGCGCCCTTCTTTGCCGCCAAAGGAAAACGCACGCACCAGTCGCGGTAGCGGTCATTGGTGACGACGCGCAGGTTATAGTCGGTGGCAAACATCAGGATCGATTCATCGGCGACAACGCCTTTGCCGACCACACAGACATGCTGCTGCGGGACGCCGACAATCTCGGCCATTTTCGCCTCATCATAATAGCGGTCGCCCAGCAGATAACCGACATTCGCATCGAAAAAGACGATCGGGACATAGCCCTTGTCCTCAAGCGCCCGCACCACGCGCTGCAAGACCAGTGACGAGGGCGCGCCGCCCCAGTGCAGAACATTCGAGCCGTCAACGAGGATCGCATTGGGCGGTAGCCCCGCCTCGGGTGCGCGCGCGGAACGCCAGACGAGCAGCCCGAAAAAGACAAGAATCGCCGGCAACAGAATGGAAACGATCTCGGTCAACATGAACGCAACTTAAACATGCATTCTGCAGACGCACAATCGAAAAACGTGCACCACAAAAAGAAAGGGCAGCGACGCCGCGCTGCCCTTTTCGGAAGTCGTTTCGAGCTAGGCTCAACCCTTGCCCTTCCAAGGCACCAGCCATTTCTCGGCCTGCCGCATCAGCATGTCGATGCTAAAGCCGATGATGCCGATCAGGATAATCCCCATCAGAACAATGTCGGTGCTCTGGAACTTGGAAGCGACCATGATCATCATGCCAGCACCCTTCTCGGCAGCGACCAGTTCGGCGGCCACAACCGTGCCCCAGCAGACCCCCATCGCCACGCGGGCACCGGTAAAGATCTCGGGGAGCGAGTTGGGGATGATCACATAGCGCATGATCTGCCATTTGGACGCGCCCAGCGAATAGGCCGCATGCACCTTGGAAATCCGCACGCCCGACACACCGGAGCGCGCCGCAATCGCCATGATCCAGAGGGCAGCAAGGAACAGCAGGATGATCTTGCCGACCTCACCGATCCCCGCCCAGATGATTACCAGCGGGATCAGGGCCAGAGGCGGCACAGGGCGCATGAATTCCACAATCGGGTCAAACCAGCCACGGAACCAGTTCGACAGACCCATGGCATAGCCCAGCGGAATACCGACCAGAGCACCCAGCACAAAGCCCACGATCACGCGGAAGAGCGAGTAGCCCAGATGCTCGGCCAGAGTGGAGTTCCGGTAACCTGCTGTCGCGATCTCGGTCATGCGCGTCCAGACCGCCTCGGGGGCGGGTAGCCAGATCGGCTCCATCTGCATGCCCGTGGCAGGAATGATGTTGAGCGTGCCCTTGTCGGACATGGCAATGCGCCCGAAATCCACATCTACTGACGACCCGGGCGTGATCGCCTGACCGTTCACCGCGGTGATGAAAGTCTCCTGATCACGGCCCATCTCGTCGTTGTTGTCCACGCGCAAAAGCTCGGTCCGGTAGACAGCAATTGCGGTCGAGTCGTCTTTGGCGATCCCGTCACCCAAGGGCACTTCAGGGGCGTCCACCTCTTCCCCCGTGGGATGCACGATGACAGTCACCGTAGCGTCATCGCTTTCACCGGCGGGCGTCGTGATGGTGTAGGTAAACTGCCCCTCACCGATGAACGGCCCCGGCGCATAGAGGAAACCGGGCAGCAGTTTCGAGCCCGTGAATGCCCCCCAAAGCACAAAGATCAGCACGATCGACACAACCGAAGCCGCCGTGTTCGACGTAACCGCGCTTTCATCCCCGAAAGTCACGGTCTTGAGCGAGCCATAGTCCCTTTTCGGGGCCAGCATGCGTTTGACAAAGCCGTAGATGACCATCGTCAGAAGGATCAGCAGCACGTAGCCGATGATATAAGGGGCGGCCTTCACCAGCGTGACCAGCACCGCCCAAAGCTCGGACCAGAGATCAGCAATCAATTCCATTACGCAGCCTCCGTCCGGCCCATGAGTTCTTCTTCCATATCCCAGATCATGCCCAGGATCTCCTCGCGGGTTCTGCCGAAGTCAGGATGTTTCTTGACCTCACGCAGGTCCTGCCCGACGCCCATCTCGGCGAAAGGCAGGCGATATTCCTTGTGGATGCGGCCCGGACGCGGTGCCATGACAAGCAGGCGCTCGCCCAGAAGCAGCGCTTCTTCGACAGAGTGAGTGATCAGGATGATCGTCTTACCGGTCTCTTTCCAGAGCTTCAGAACCAGCCCCTGCATCTTTTCGCGGGTCAGGGCGTCCAAGGCGCCCAGAGGCTCGTCCATCAGGATGACATCAGGGTCATTGGCCAGACAACGGGCCAGCGCCACGCGCTGCTGCATGCCGCCCGACAATTCGTAAACAGCCTTTTCCTTGAAGTCCTGCAGACCGACGACATCCAGTAGATGATCCACGATCTCGGCCTTCTGTGCCTTGGCCATGCCCTTCATCGAGGGGCCGAAGCCCACGTTCTCGCGCACGCTCATCCACTCGAACAGGGCACCCTGCTGGAACACCATGCCGCGCTCGGCGGCGGGTCCCACGACCTTGTGGCCGTTCAGCGTGATCTGCCCCTCGGTCGGCGCCAGAAAGCCCGCGACGATATTCAGCAATGTCGTCTTGCCGCAGCCCGAAGGCCCCAGCACCGACAAAAGCTCGCCCGCTTTCAGGTCCAGCGACACGTCCTTGAGCGCCTGCACCGAACTGCCGTTGGGCAGGTCGAAGCGCATCGAAATCTTGTCTATATGTAACCCTGACATAGCGACCCCTATTATTTCCCCTGATAAGCCCTGCCGCCTGCAAGGCTTGTCACGAAAAACAAAACGCTGGCGTGGATTGTCCCCACGCCAGCGTCTTAGTCTGCTTACATTTCGCCTGCTGCCATCAGCGGGCCGGTCTCAACGGCACCGGCATAGCTGTCCAGCGCTGCGGGGATCGAGCCGCTGTCGACAAACACGTCTGCCACGCCCTTCATGAAGTTCTGCGCAGCACCGCCCAGCCAGGCTTCGGACAGCTGTGCTTCCACGCTTGGGAAGACGAAGGTTGCCATGGTTTCGGCAGTTGCCTGCTCGTCCATACCGGCGTCCTGTGCGATGACAGGCAGCATGGCCGCAACACCGGAACCGTCGTTCCATGCAGCGTTGGCCTCTGCAGTGACAGCAAGGAACTTCGCAACCAGATCGCCGTTTTCAGCCACGAAAGAGGCAGGTGCGGAAGTTACGTCAAACACCAGAATGCCCAGTGCTTCCTTCTCGGCACCGGTCAGAAGGACGTTGCCATGCTCTTTCATGGTGCGCAGCGCACCACCCCAGCCGCAGGACATATCGACCTGACCTTGAGCCAGTGCAGCGGCACCTTCGGCAGGCGCCATATCAACGATGTTCAGCGAGGCGAGATCGACACCGAAGTGATCCATCTGGCGCAGGAAGCCATAGTGGGCTGCAGTGCCCAGCGGTACGGCGACGGTCTTGCCGGCCAGCTCGCTCGCGCTGTCCTTGTCGATTTCCAGCGCAGATGCGACGACGCAGTTGTCGTTCTCGGCGTAGGACACGGCCACGTCAATGATCTGCAGATCCTGACCTGCGGAGGTGGCAACTACGACTGGCGGCACACCCTGGCTGACAGAGATCTGGACGTCGCCGGATGCCATGGCAGCCGACATTGCGGTGCCTGTGTCAAAGCTGACCCAGTTCACTGGCACGCCCAGCGCCTCGTCGTAGGTGCCGTTGACCTTGGCGTACTGGAACGGCATCGGCCATTCGAGGAAGTAGCCGACGGTGATCCCGTGGCCGTCAGCCGCAGCCTGCGTTGCGCCCGTCATCAGCGCGACACCAGCGGCTGCACCCATAATTGCAGTCTTGAGTTTCATATTTGGTCTCCCATGTTGTTGCCCGACTTGCGGGCACGGTCTTGACCCGGTTGATCCGAGTCTTTGGTGAAACAAGCTGAACATCTTTCTGATCAGCTTCCAAGAAGTTTTCATTTTATCGCTTGCCCTTAGGTCAGCGACACGACGACATCACCGCAGTCAATTTGACCAACAGCGAAAAGCGCAATCGAAACCCAATTTATTTCAATGCGTTACGTCAACAGCTGAGTTCGCGCTACGTCAAGAGCCACGAAGCACTAGTCATGCCCTCGTGAAAAAATTTCCCTTTGTTTTCAGAAAATTGGAAATTTTGATCAAATTCACGGAGGCGGTGATGCAGGCATTTTGGACTTATTCTTGGGTTTCAACTGGCCCTATTGAGCGAGCCAAATACATAGGCAAACTGCATCTTAGTTAAGCGTGCCACGAACAGGATTCGGGCCGCACCTTCCCGTTTTCATGGAGCACCGCAATGGACACGCTGAATTTGGCAAACGACCCGCAGGATGTGATCGAAGCCGACCGCGCCCACGTCTGGCATCACCTGAGCCAGCACAAGATCTACGAGACCGTTGACCCGCGCATCATCGTCGAGGGCAAGGGCCTGCGCCTTTGGGATATCAAGGGCAAGGAACATGTCGACGCCGTGTCCGGCGGGGTCTGGACCGTCAACATCGGCTATGGCCGCGAACGGATGGGCAAGGCGATTGCCGACGCCGTCACCAAGATGTGCTTCTTCGGCGGCTCGCTCGGGACGATCCCCGGTGCCAACTTTGCCGAGATGCTGATCGACAAGATGCCGGGCCTCGACCGCGTCTACTATGCCAACTCCGGCTCCGAGGCCAACGAGAAGGCCTTCAAGATGGTCCGCCAGATCAGCCACAAGCACTACGGCGGCAAGAAGAACAAGATCCTCTACCGCGAGCGCGACTACCACGGTTCGACCATCGCCACGATGTCGGCAGGCGGTCAGGACGAGCGCAACGCGCAGTACGGACCCTTCACCCCCGGTTTTGTGCGCGTACCGCACTGCCTTGAGTACCGTTCGCAGGACGGCTCCACCGGCGAGGCCTACGGCCACTACGCCGCACAGGCGATCGAGGATGTGATCCTCGCAGAAGGTCCCGACACCATCGGCGCGCTGTGCCTTGAGCCCATCACTGCTGGCGGCGGCATCATCGTGCCTCCAAAAGGTTATTGGGAGCGCGTGCAAGAAATCTGCAAGAAATACGATATCCTGCTGCACATCGACGAGGTCGTCTGCGGCATCGGGCGTACCGGCACATGGTTCGGCTACCAGCAGTTCGGCATCCAGCCCGACATCGTGACAATGGCCAAAGGTGTGGCCTCTGGCTATGCCGCGATCTCCTGCTGCGTGACCACCAACCGCGTCTTTGACATGTTCAAGGACGACACTGACAAGCTGGGCTATTTCCGCGATATCTCGACCTTCGGCGGCTGCACCGCAGGCCCTGCGGCAGCGATCGAGAACATGAAGATCGTCGAGGAAGAAGACCTGCGCGGCAACTCCGCCAAGATGGGCGAGCACCTCAAGGGCAACCTGCACGCGCTGATGGACAAGCACGCCTGGATCGGCGACGTGCGCGGCATGGGCCTCTTTGCCGGTGCCGAACTCGTCAAGGACCGCGAGACCAAAGAGCCCGTCGACGAAAAGCAGGTCGCAGCCATCGTTGCCGACTGTATGGCGCAGGGCGTGATCATCGGCGCGACCAACCGCTCGCTGCCGGGCTTCAACAACACGCTGCTCTTTGCGCCGTCACTGATCGCAACCGCCGACGATCTGGACCACATCACAGATGCGGTCGATCAGGCAATCACACGCGTTCTGGCCTAGTCACCTATCGGGGCAGGTCACACGGGCCTGCCCCGCTCACGCCAAAGTTGCCGATGTCAGCAGTGTCGCGCAAACCGCGACAACCAGCACGGCCACCAATGTATAGTCCAATCGCTGCATGACGCCCTCCGTCAAAGTCATGATCCTTGAACGGGAGCGGTCTGGATTTCCGTCGCAGGCATCGCGCCGCGATTGACATAAGTCCAATCTGGCAGCAGTTTAATGCCAGATCATGACTATCTCCGTCGAAACCTTCTTCCTTGATCCTTCTGCCGAGGGCACGTTGCAGGCGCGCATCCAGCAGATGGTCGCACAAGGCATCCTCGCGGGCCGCTTCCGCGCGGGCGAACGGTTGCCGTCTTCGCGGACTTTGGCAAAGCATCTCGGCGTCAGCCGGATCACCGTGACACTGGCCTATACAGAACTGGTCGCAGACGACTATCTGACGTCGAAAGGGCGCTCGGGCTACTATGTGTCCGAGAACGCGCCCGAACCACCGGCCTTTCCGGCCCAGCGCTTCAATCACGGGACTGTGGACTGGACCCGTGCGATCGGGCAGCGGTTCACGCCGGGGCTCAGTCTCGAAAAACCGTCGGATTGGGCCAATTACCGGTATCCTTTCATCTACGGACAGGCCGACAAGACGCTCTTTGACAGCACCAACTGGCGCCTCTGCGCGTTGCGGGCCTTGGGGATGCGGGATTTCAGCGCACTCACGTCCGACTACTATGACGGCGATGACCCGATGCTGGTGGACTTCGTCGCGCGGCAGACCCTGCCACGGCGCGGCATTCTGGCCAACAAGGACGAGATCCTTGTGACCATGGGCGCGCAGAACGCACTCTGGCTGGCGGCACAGGTCCTGCTGAACAGCCGCCGCCGTGCCGCGATCGAGGACCCCTGCTATCCGGCCCTGCGCAATATCCTCACCCAGTCGCGCTGCCAGCTGAGTGTTGTTCCTGTAGACGGCGACGGTCTGCCGCCTGATGCGCTGCCGCCGCAGACCGATGTCGTCTTCACCACGCCCAGCCACCAATGCCCGACAAACGCGACGATGCCGCTCTCGCGCAGGCAGGCGCTTTTGGAAAAGGCCGAGGCCGAGGATTTCGTGATCGTCGAGGATGACTACGAGTTCGAGATGTCTTTTCTCAAATCGCCCTCGCCGTCGCTCAAGTCGCTGGATCGGAACGGGCGGGTCATCTATGTCGGCTCATTCTCCAAATCACTGTTTCCGGGCCTCAGGCTCGGCTATCTGGTCGGCCCAGCGCCCTTTATCCGCGAGGCCCGCGCCCTGCGCGCCACAGTGCTGCGCCACCCGCCGGGCCATATCCAGCGCACGGTCAGCTATTACCTGTCGCTCGGCCATTACGATGCGCTGGTCCGCCGCCTGAGCAAGGTCTTCCATGAACGGCGTCAGGTGATGGACGAGGCGCTTAACGCCTATAACCTGACCATCGCGGGGCACGGCACCTATGGCGGTTCCTCGGTCTGGGTACGCGCACCATTCGGGACAGACACCACCGCTCTGGCGGCCCGCCTGCGCAGCGACGGTGTCCTGATTGAACCCGGCGCACCGTTCTTTGCGGGAGAGGCGCCGCCCAAGAATTACATGCGTCTGGCCTACTCTTCGATCCCTTCGAACCGTATCCCGGACGGAATCCGCTTGATCGCGAACGCCATTGCGAATAGTTGATTATTGAGACTTGCGGTCTCAATAAGTTTTGCTCTGGACTTAAGGTAGCTCACGCACTGGACCTAACCGGTCCGGCCCGCAGGACCTACTGTCACCGCAGCCACACGCGGGGGATTCCTTTTTTCCCGCTTTCATCGATTTGAGGGGGAGGAACCAGACCCATGAAGATGACCACCGAAGAAGCCTTCGTTAAAACCCTGCAAGCGCACGGCATCCGCCACGCTTTCGGGATCATCGGCTCGGCCATGATGCCAATTTCTGACATCTTCCCTGCCGCTGGCATTACCTTCTGGGACTGCGCCCACGAGGGCTCTGCCGGCATGATGGCGGACGGTTACACCCGTGCGACCGGCGAGATGTCGATGATGATCGCCCAGAACGGCCCCGGCATCACCAACTTCGTGACTGCCGTGAAGACCGCCTACTGGAACCACACCCCGCTGCTGCTGGTGACACCACAGGCCGCCAACAAGACCATCGGTCAAGGTGGCTTCCAGGAAGTCGAGCAGATGAAACTGTTCGAGGACATGGTCGCCTATCAGGAAGAAGTCCGTGATCCTTCCCGCGTCTGCGAGGTTCTGGCCCGCGTCATCGCCAAGGCCAAGCGCCTGTCCGGCCCAGCTCAGATCAACATTCCGCGTGACTTCTGGACTCAGGTCATCGACGTCGAGATCCCGTCGCCCATCGAATTCGAAGCCAGCCCCGGCGGCGAGACCTCCATCGCGAAAGCTGCAGAACTGCTGTCGAACGCGAAATTCCCTGTGATCCTGAACGGCGCAGGTGTGGTGCTGGCCGAAGGCGGCATCGAGGCCTCCAAGGCTCTGGCCGAGCAGCTCGACGCCCCTGTCTGCGTCGGTTACCAGCACAACGACGCCTTCCCCGGCAACCACCCGCTGTTCGCTGGCCCTCTGGGCTACAACGGCTCGAAGGCCGGTATGGAGCTGATCAGCAAGGCCGATGTGGTTCTGGCCCTCGGCACACGTCTGAACCCCTTCTCCACCCTGCCCGGCTACGGCATCGACTACTGGCCCAAGGACGCCAAGGTCATTCAGGTTGACATCAACCCCGACCGCATCGGCCTGACCAAGAAGGTCACTGTCGGTATCGTCGGTGACGCGGCCAAGGTGGCCAAAGGCATCAAGGCGAACCTTGCCGATCATGCAGGCGACGCTGGCCGTGACGAGCGCAAGGCGATGATCGCACAGACCAAGTCGGCATGGGCGCAGGAACTCTCCAGCCTTGACCACGAGCAAGACGATCCGGGCACATCCTGGAACGAACGCGCCCGTGCAGCACGTCCAGACTGGATGTCGCCCCGTCAGGCATGGCGCGCAATTCAGGCAGCAATGCCGGAGAATGCGATCATCTCGTCTGACATCGGCAACAACTGCGCCATCGGCAACGCCTATCCGTCGTTCCCGACAGGTCGCAAGTATCTGGCCCCCGGCCTCTTCGGTCCATGCGGCTACGGTCTGCCTGCGATCATCGGCGCCAAGATCGGCTGCCCCGATGTGCCAGTGATCGGCTTTGCCGGTGACGGTGCCTTCGGTATCGCGGTGAACGAACTGACCGCCATCGGCCGCGACGAGTGGCCAGCGATCACCCAGATCGTCTTCCGCAACTACCAGTGGGGTGCGGAAAAGCGGAACTCGACCCTGTGGTTCGATGACAACTTTGTCGGCACCGAGCTGGATATGAAAGTGTCCTATGCCAGTATCGCCAACGCCTGCGGTCTGAAGGGTGTTCAGGCCAAGACGATGGACGAGCTGACAGCGATGCTGAACCAGGCGATCAAGGATCAGATGGAAAACAACACCACGACCCTGATCGAAGTCATC
>CAXQAV010000105.1:0-14794 GCA_964221795.1 Luminiphilus sp.
ACAATAAAGATTTCAGCCATGCTCCACGGGCGCAGGCGCTCGGCCAGCAGAAATGCCTGCCGTGCCAGTGGCCGAGGTCTTGCTGCGCGGACCAGCGGACCCAGTGCATAGATCAGTGCGGCAAGCCGCATCATCGGGATCACAATGATGAAAAAGGCCACCGCGCCTGCCAGCGGGAAGGCGTAGCCGTCACGGAAGGCAAGCACAGCGTCAATCACCGAAGTCGCATTGTTCAGACCGCCCGCATCAAGCGACAGGAACGGAAAACTGATCGCTGCAATCATCAGAATAAAGGCCGTCGATGCCAAGGCGAGAATCCGTCCAACTGCATCGGGCTGCGAGGTCATCAGCAGAACCCCGCAGCGCTGGCAATGGGCCCGTGCATTGGCTGGCAGGTCCTGCGCGCGGTGCAGCGTGTCGCACTGCGGACAGGCGAGCAGATCTTCCAGAGGGGGAAGGGGCGCGCTCATGGTGGGCGTGGCTCCGTGCGGCAGTCTGGCAGGGGTTGCCCTGCGCTTTGTGCAAGATTATCGCGTGGGCGGCAGATATGCTATGCCCCAATCCGCTTTAACACTTTCGCGTGAGGCCAGATATGATCGACCTGTTGTTCCCAGCCCGTCCCACTCCTGCATTGCCGATTATCGGTGGAGGTGCTTTTCCCGTCGGCCGTATCTTCTGCGTCGGGCGCAATTACGCCGACCATGCAAAGGAAATGGGTCATGAGGTCGACCGCGAGGCGCCCTTCTATTTCACGAAATCCGCCCATGCGGTCCTGCTGTCGGGGCAGGACATGCCCTATCCGCCCCGCACAAACGATCTGCATCACGAGATGGAACTGGTTGTCGCGCTCGACAAAGGCGGCAAGGACATCGCCGAAGCTGATGCCATGTCCCATGTCTTCGGCTATGGCTGCGGCCTTGATATGACCCGCCGCGACCTGCAGGCTGTGGCCAAGGACAAGCGCCGCCCTTGGGACACGGGCAAGGACTTCGACAATGCCGCGATCATGGGGCCACTGACACCCAAGGCAGGGGACGCATCCATTGATGATCTGGTCATCAAGCTGGAGGTGAACGGCGCGGTCCGCCAGCAGGCCACGCTTGGCGATATGGTCTGGTCGATACCCGAACTCATTGCGGATCTCTCGACCCTTTACACCCTGCATCCGGGCGATCTGATCATGACCGGCACGCCCGCGGGCGTTGGCCCCGTGGTGCGCGGTGACGTTTTACGCGGCACGATTGACGATTTTGCGCCGCTTGAGACTCGGATAGTCTGATTTAGTTGCCGTAACTGCACACACCGGACGGAGAAACCGCCATGACCACCACCCGCCGCACCTTGCTTGGCCTTCTGGCTGCCGCATCCCTTGCCACAACGGCGACTGCTCAGGACGTCACCCTGCGCCTGCACCAGTTCCTGCCGGCGCAATCCACTGTGCCTGCGCAGATTCTCGACGTATGGGCGGACAAGGTCGAAGCCGACAGCAACGGGCGGATCAAGATCGAGCGTTACCCCTCGATGCAGCTAGGCGGCACGCCGCCTCAGTTGATCGATCAGGTGATCGACGGTGTGGCCGATATCGTCTGGACCGTGGCAGGCTATACGCCGGGTCGCTTCCCGCAGCTTGAAGTGTTCGAGCTGCCCTTTATCTCTCCCGATGCCGAGGCCACCAGCCGTGCCTATTGGCAACTGGCCGAAGCGCGGATGATGGACACCGACTTTGCCGAATTTAAACCGCTGGGTCTCTGGGTGCATGGTCCCGGCGTGATCCACTCCAACCGTCCGATCACCGAGGTCGCCGATCTGCGCGGGTTGAAACTGCGCGCGCCGTCCCGCACGACAACGACGCTGTTCACCAACCTTGGCGCAACCTCGGTCGGGATGCCGGTGCCTGCGGTGCCGGAATCGCTGTCGCGCGGCGTGATCGAAAGTGCTGTGATCCCGTGGGAGGTGATGCCCTCGCTCAAGGTCGAGGAACTGGTCAGCAACCACACCGAATTTACGGGCAACGCGCTCTATACGCTGGCCTTCATCTTTGCGATGAACAAGGACAGCTATGCGGCCCTGCCGGATGACCTGAAAGCGGTGATCGATGCCAACTCCGGTCTTGAGTTCTCCGCCTTTGCGGGCCGCACGCAGCAGGCCGCAGACGGACCTGCGCGGGCGATTGCCGAGGCGCGTGGTAACAACATCATCACGCTGGATGCCGACCAGACCGCCGCTTGGGCCGAAGCGGCTGCACCCACAATTGATGCTTGGATTGCAGAGGCTGATACCGCAGGGATCGACGGTACGGGTCTTTATCGCGAGGCTGTCGCATTGATTGAAGCGAACAACACAGGTAACTGACCCCCGAGGGTTCTGGCGGGGCAGGGACGTGCTGCACAAACTGATCGACAGACTGGCGCGGGCCATGGCGCTTTTGGGTGGCGTTGTGCTCTGCGCGCTGGTGCTGATGGTTTGCGTCAGCGTGGCGGGGCGCGAACTGGCAGATACCGCACATAGCGGCTGGCTGGGCGGCTTGGGTGACTGGCTGATAGGCCTCGGGATTGGTCCGATTTTGGGCGATTTCGAACTGGTCGAGGCGGGCATGGCTTTTACTATCTTCGCCTTCCTGCCGTTGACCCAGCTGTCGGGCGCACATGCCAAGGTGGATGTCTTTACCTCCAGCATGGGGCCGCGCGTCAACCGCGCCCTGGGCACCTTCTGGAGCGTTGTCATGGCGGTGATCATCGTCCTCATCACATGGCGCCTCTATGCCGGGCTGCAGGACAAGCTGCGTTACGGCGAGACGACCTATCTGATCCAGTTCCCGATCTGGTGGGCCTATGCGGCAAGTCTTGTGGCCGCCGTCGCGGCCGCGGTCGTGAGTATCTACTGCGCAGCCATGCGCCTGACGGGGCAACGCGAGATATGAGCGATCTGGCCCTCGGATATCTGTCCTTTCCGGTCCTTCTGGCCCTGATTTTCCTGCGCGCGCCGATTGGCCTTGCGATGCTGCTTTGCGGGATCGGGGGACTGTGGCTGGCGACTGACGGCACGACGGTGTTCATGGCGCGCCTGAAGTCAGAGGTCTATTCGACCTTCAGCAACTACAGCCTGTCGATCATCCCGATGTTCCTGCTGATGGGGCAATTCGCGACCCATTCGGGCATGTCGCGGGCACTGTTCAAAGCGGCCGAGGCATGGCTTGGGCACCGCAAGGGCGGGATGGCAATGGCCGCGGTCGGCGCCTGTGCCGGTTTCGGGGCAATCTGTGGCTCGTCACTCGCCACAGCCGCCACGATGAGCCGCGTTGCGCTGCCGGAGCTGCGCAAATACGGCTATTCGGGCGGGTTTTCGACGGCGACGCTGGCTGCAGGCGGCACGCTTGGCATCCTGATCCCGCCGTCTGTCATCCTTGTGATCTACGCGATCCTCACTGAGCAGAACATTGCCAAGCTCTTTGCCGCTGCGATCATCCCCGGCATTCTCGCGGCTGTCGGCTATATGATCACCATTGCGATCTACGTGCGGCTCTACCCCGATCAGGCAGGCACGAAAGAGCGGATGCCCTATGGCGCGCGTATGAAGGCACTGGGGGCTGTCTGGCCCGTGTTGCTGGTCTTCGGCCTTGTTGTGGGCGGGATCTACAACGGTTGGTTCACTCCGACCGAGGGGGCGGCGGTCGGTGCGCTTGGCACAGGGCTGATTGCGCTCTTTTCCGGCACACTGAACCTCAGTGTCCTCAAGGACAGCATCTACGAGACCGCCACGGGCACCGGTATGATCTTTTTCATCGTGCTGGGTGCTGCCTTTTACAATGGTTTCCTCGCGCTGACGCAGGTGCCGCAGGAACTTTCGGCATGGGTGACCGCCCAAGGGTTCAGCCCATGGATGGTCATGGTACTGATCCTTGTCTTCTACCTGATCCTCGGCTGTCTGATGGATAGCCTCTCGATGATCCTGCTGACGGTGCCGATTTTCTGGCCGGTGATCTCTGGCCTTGATTTCGGGATGACGACCGAGGAGCTGGCGATCTGGTTCGGGATCATGGTGCTGATCGTGGTCGAGGTGGGGCTGATCACACCGCCTGTAGGGATGAACCTTTTCATCATCAACAGCATGGACCGCGCCACGACGATGACGGCCACCTATAAATCGGTGCTGTTCTTTGTCGGATCCGATGTGGTCCGCGTGATCATCCTGCTGATGTTTCCGGTGATCACGCTGGTCCTGATCTAGCTGCGCGGGGCCGGTTGCCCGTTCAGTGTGATGTCACAGGGCAGGGTCTTTTCCATCACGCGCTGTGCGTTGGGGATATCGTTGCCTTCGGCGCGTCGGGTGGCGACCAGCGACGACAGGTTCAGGCTCAGCCAGCGCTGGATCAGACGGGCGCGAAGCTCGGGCAGCGGCACGTCCACACGTACCGACAGATCCCACAATGGCGCGAGCTTGCGCCAAGGGTCTTCGTCGAACATCAGGTAGTTGCCTTCGACGATCACCACCTTGGCGGAAGAAGGCACGGCAACCGCACCAGCAATCGACAGATCACGCGGGCGGTCGAATTCGGGGGCGAAGACCTCGTCACCTGTTTTGAGCGCTTCGATCAGGCGCAAAAAACCGGGAGCGTCAAAAGTCTCGGGCGCGCCTTTGCGGGGGCGCAGGCCGCGGGCATCGAGGATCTTGTTATCAAGGTGAAAGCCGTCCATCGGCACCACAACCGATTTGCGGCCCTGGGCATTCAGGCGGCGTGCCAGTTCGGACGCGAGTGTCGACTTGCCGCTGGCTGGCGCACCGGCAATGCCGATCAGATAGCGGTCGCTGTCTTGTTCAAGAACACGCTCTGCCAGCGTGTTGACGTGATTTGTCAGAGTATTCACTGTCTGTCTGCCTCTTGCTTGGGGCTTTGCCCTCTTTTGAACCGAGTCTAGCGGGAAGTGAACACCGTAGCGACAGTTTTTCGGTATCGGTGATGGCAAAGCTGCCGCGTGCTGCCTAAGCTATAGGCAGAAGTTGGGAGATTTGCACGGCGTGGGACGTCTTGGATCATTCTTGCGCGTCATAATGGCTGTCTGGCAAACGGCCAGTGACAAGCACCTCGGTCTGATCGCCGCGGGCGTCGCCTTTTTCGGCATGTTCGGCATCTTCCCTGCGATTGCGGCTGTGATCGCTGTCTTCGGGATCGTGGCCGATCCCGTGGTGATTGCCGAGCAGATGACCCTGATGGAAGGGATCATTCCCGCGGACGCCTATCGCCTGCTTGCCGTGCAGGTGAACCGGCTGGTGCTGGCCGATAGCGGAACACTTGGTTGGGCCACTTTTGTCTCGATCGCGCTGGCGCTCTGGTCGGCGCGGGCGGGGGTCGGGGCCCTGATCGGGGGCCTGAATGCGATTGCGGGCGAGCGTGTCCGCAACAGTTTCCTGCAGGTGATCCTGGCGCTGGTTTTGACGATTGTGCTCGTCGCACTGGCGATCGTGGCAATGCTCGTTGTCATCGTCGTGCCAGTGGTTCTGGCCTTTATCCCGGTGGCCAATTCGACAGCTTGGCTGCTAGAGGGGCTGCGCTGGCTGATTGCGCTGGGCGTTCTGCTTCTGGGGCTTAGCCTGCTCTACCGTTTCGGCCCCGCGAGGGTCGGGGGCAGGGGCCGCTGGCTGACGGTTGGTGCGGTCGTTGTAGTGGTGCTTTGGGTCGCGGCCTCGGTCGGGCTGTCTTATTATCTGACCAACTTCGGCAGTTACAATCAGGTCTACGGCTCGATCGGGGCGGTTATCGGCCTGATGCTCTGGCTCTATGTGAGCGCCTATCTGGTCCTTTTGGGCGCCGCGCTCAACCTGCACGTACACCGGAGCTGGCGGACGGCACCGGAGAGCCAGATCGGCACCCAAATCTAGGTAACGCGGGCCACTTTCTGATAGGCCGGATCGTCCCAAAGGCGGTTTTGCATGATGTCTGCGATGATCCCGACCGCGCGCGCCACATCGGTCTCGTCGATGTAGAGCGGGCAAAAGCCGAAGCGCATGATGTCCGGCGCACGGAAATCACCGACAACACCGCGCGCGATACAGGCCTGCATGGCGGCGTATCCGTGTTCAAAGGCGAAAGACACCTGACTGCCGCGCCGGTGGGGGTCACGCGGACTGGCGAGCGTCAGATCGGGGCAGGCGGTATCGACGCCGGCGATGAAGGCTTCGGTCAGCCTGATGGACTGCGCGCGGATCGCGTGCATATCCACGCTGTCCCAGATATCGAGCGCTGCATCGAGGGCGGCCAGTTGCAGCACGGGCGGCGTGCCGACCCGCATCCGCTCGATCCCCGCGCCGGGGCGGTAGTCCAGATCGAAGGCAAAGGGGGCTTCATGCCCCAGCCACCCCGAGAGCGCAGGCTTGGCCTTATCCGCATGGCGCGGTGCGACATAGATGAACGCAGGCGCCCCGGGCCCGGCGTTGAGGTATTTATAAGTGCAGCCGACTGCGAAATCGGC
This sequence comes from Luminiphilus sp., assembly GCA_964221795.1. Classification (GTDB taxonomy): domain Bacteria; phylum Pseudomonadota; class Alphaproteobacteria; order Rhodobacterales; family Rhodobacteraceae; genus Yoonia. Next base: position 6,468 of record CAXQAV010000105.1, read on the forward strand.
GTGGCATCCTGCCAGATCGACAGGGAAGGCGCCCGCGGAATGGGCAAGATCCCAGACCGTGACCGCGCCCGCCGCATGGGCCTTGGCTGTCAGCGCCGCCATGTCGTGCAGACGCCCTGTCTTGTAGTCAGCCTGCGTCAGCATCAGCACGGCTAGGTCTTCGTTGATGTGATTGACCACATCCTCGGGGTCCACGACCCGCAGTTCATGCCCGCGTCCCAGCGATCTGATCAGCCCCTCGGCCATGTAGATATCGGAGGGGAAGTTGCCGTTGTCGGTCAGGATCACCTTGCGATCCGGCACAAGATCAATGGCCGAGGCCAGCGCCTGATAGACCTTGATCGAGAGCGTGTCGCCGACAACAGCGTGGCCCTTTTCCGCACCGATCAGACGCCCGATCCGGTCGCCGAAATCCGACGGTTGCGCCATCCATGCGGCGCGGTTCCAGCCCGTGATGACCATCTCGCCCCATTCGTCGGTCACGGTGCGCGCCACCCGTGCCGCAGTGGACTTGGGCAAAGGGCCGAGCGAGTTACCGTCTAGGTAGATCATCCCCTCGGGCAAATGAAACAGCGCCTTGGTTCCTGCAAAATCCATGGTTACACCTGTCCGCCCGAAATCTCAATTGTCTGCCCGTTCACGCTGCGCGCGCCGTCCGAGCAAAGCCACATCGCCGCCGTCGTTGTCTCATCCACTTCGAGCAGGCGGCGATGGCGGTTGCCTTTGGCGATGATGTCAATGGCGCCGGCCTCGTCCACACCGAAACGGCGCATCAGGCCGGGCAATTGGTTCTGCACGATGGCAGTGTCCACATAACCGGGGCAGAGCGCGTTGAAGGTGATGGGGCGGCGCATGTATTCCTCGGAGAGGCCACGGATCAGACCGATCACGCCATGCTTTGTCACGGTATAGGGAATCGCGTTTTTCAGTCCGCGCACGCCGGCGATAGAACTGACCACAATCATGCGGGCGGGCATGTTTTCGGCCAGTGTTGCGAGGGCCGCCTGAAAAGTCAGGAACACACCGTCGAGGTTGGTGCGCATCGTGCGGTGCCAGTCATCAAGGGTGATTGTCGCAAAGCGGCCACCTTCGGCGATGCCCGCATTGGCGACGCAAATCTGGATGGGGCCACGCGCAGCGGCGGCGGCTGCGATGCCTTCGCGGACGGAGGACTCATCGGCCACATCCATCACCAGCGGATGGATGCGCGGATTGCCTGCTGCTACGGTCTCCAGTGCCTCCGCACGGCGTCCCGTGATCGTCACCTCTGCCCCTGCGGCGGCGAGTGCTTTGGCGATGTCCTCTCCGATGCCGGAGCCACCTCCGGTGACGAGGGCGTGCTTGCCTGCGTGTTCCATATCTCTCTCCCGATTTCGCGCCATGCTACCCATAGGGCGGGCATGGACAAGGGCAAAGCGCCGCGCCAGAGTGGAACCATGAAATGGATTGATCTGCCCCCCGTCTGGCTGGCCTTCGCCCTGTTGCTCACATGGGGCATTGCCGAAGTACAGCCGATGTCGCTGGCCTATGGCGGTCCGGTGACGGATCTGCTGGGCGGGCTTCTGGTTGGTGGCGGGTTGGTGCTGATCATGCTGGCCGCCTACGAGATGCGCCGGAGGAAGACGACGATCATTCCGCATATGGAGGCCGACCATCTGGTCACCACAGGTATCTTGAAGCGCAGCCGCAATCCGATCTACCTCGGCGACACGCTGATCCTTGCCGGGCTGGCCCTGCGGTGGGAGGTGCCGATAGCCCTTCTGCTGGTGCCATTGTTCATTTTCACCATAACGCAACGTTTCATTTTGCCCGAAGAAGACCGCCTGCGGCGCAAGTTTCGCGCAGATTTTGCGCGTTATTGCGAGAAAACGCGGCGTTGGGCCTAGGCCAGGCGTGGCAAACCCTCACTGTTAGCGCCTGACATGAAATGTCATAGCTGTCATTCCCTTGTGAAATATTCTTTCGCGCGATAATCCAAGGTCAATGCAAGATTGAGATGGGGGATGCTCAGTGAAAATCGGCACGCCAAAAGAGATTATCGAGGGCGAGAACAGGGTCGCGATGACACCTGCCTCGGCCAAGGACCTGCAGAAGCTCGGCTATGAATGCGTCATTGAGACTGGCGCGGGGATGGCCGCGGGCTTTTCCGATCAGGCCTACAAGGATGCAGGGGTAGAGGTCGTCAAGACCGCAGCCGCGCTCTACAAAGCGGCGGATATCGTCGCCAAAGTGCGCCCGCCAGAAGACGCCGAGATCAAGCGCCTGCGCGAAGGTCAGACCCTGATCTCCTTCTTCTATCCTGCTCAAAACAAAGAGCTTATGGAAGCCGCGAACGCCAAGGGTGCCACTGTCATCGCCATGGATATGGTGCCGCGTATCTCACGCGCGCAGAAGATGGACGCGCTGTCCTCGATGGCCAATATCGCGGGCTATCGCGCTGTCATCGAAGCCGGTAACAACTTTGGCCGTTTCTTCACCGGTCAGGTGACAGCCGCCGGTAAGGTGCCACCTGCCAAGGTTCTGGTCGTCGGTGCCGGTGTGGCGGGCCTCGCTGCGATCGGGACCGCAACTTCGCTCGGTGCGATCACCTATGCTTTCGACGTGCGCCCCGAAGTGGCCGAACAGGTCGAATCGATGGGCGCCGAGTTCGTCTTCCTCGATTTCGAAGAAGAACAGCAGGACGGCTCGGCAACCGGTGGCTATGCCTCGGTTTCATCGCCTGAGTTTGCCGCAGCACAGCTGGCCAAATTCCGCGAAATCGCGCCAGATATGGACATCGTCATTACCACCGCGCTGATCCCGGGCCGCGACGCGCCCGAGCTTTGGACCAAGGATATGGTCGAAAGCATGAAGCCCGGTTCGGTCATCGTCGACCTTGCTGCCGAGCGTGGCGGTAACTGCAAACTGACAGTGAAGGACGAAAAGATCGTCACCGACAACGGTGTGATCATCGTCGGCTACACCGACTTCCCAAGCCGGATGGCCGCACAGTCCTCGACACTTTATGCCACCAACATCCGTCACATGATGTCGGACCTGACCCCCGAGAAGGATGGTCAGCCCAACCACAACATGGACGACGACGTGATCCGTGGCGCCACCGCGACCCACAAGAACGAGATCACCTTCCCGCCACCACCACCGAAAGTGGCCGCGATTGCGGCAGCGCCCAAGAAGGACAAGCCGAAAGAGCTGACACCGGAAGAAAAGCGCGCGCAGGAAGTGGCGGCCTTCAAGGCCCAGACACGCAGTCAGGTGACCCTGCTCGGGATCGGTGCAGCCCTTCTTCTGGGGATCGGCATGATCCCGGGGATGCCCGCCAGCTTTATGCAGCACTTCATTGTTTTCGTGCTTTCGGTCTTCATCGGTTTCCAGGTGATCTGGAACGTCGCGCACTCGCTGCACACACCGCTGATGGCTGTGACCAACGCGATCTCGTCGATCATTATCCTTGGTGCGCTGATCCAGATCGGATCGACCAGCGTTCTGATCACGCTGCTTGCGGCACTCGGTATTTTCATGGCGGCCGTCAACATCTTTTGTGGCTTCCTCGTGACACGGCGCATGCTCGCCATGTTCCAGAAGTCTTAAAGGGGCAGGGCAAATGGAAAACGCATTCACAACAGCGGCCTATGTCGTCGCAGGTGTTCTCTTCATTCTCTCGCTGGGCGGCCTCTCGGGGCAGGAAAGCGCGAAGCGTGCGGTCTGGTACGGCATCGCCGGTATGGCGCTGGCGGTCTTTGCCACGCTGGTCGGCCCCGGTGCGGGTCTGGGCCTGCTCTCGGTCGTCCTGATCATCCTTGGCGGCATGGTCGGCTACCAGCTGGCAACGAAGGTCGAAATGACCCAGATGCCGGAACTGGTTGCCATCATGCACAGCCTCGTCGGTCTGGCGGCAGTCTTTGTGGGCTTCAACGCGGACCTGATGATCAACTACATCGGTGGCATCTATGCCGAAAACGGCCAGGTGCTGGGCGCTGTCGGCAGTGACGGCATCACAGCCATCGGCCTGCCAAAAGAAGTTTACGACGGTCTCAGCACATTCGGTCAGCTGATCGCCAAGAAATCCTCGGTCGAGATCGGCATTCTGCGTGTCGAGCTGGTTTTGGGTATCTGGATCGGTGCCGTGACCTTTACGGGGTCCGTCATCGCCTATGCCAAGCTGGCAGGCAATTCTTCCAAGCTGCCGTTCAAGGTCGATACAGCTGCCAAGAAACTGCCTGGCGGTCACCTGCTGAACGCCGGTGCGGCGATCCTGTCGGTTGTCCTGCTGATCATGTATCTGTCCGGTAGCGGCTCTTGGGCGCTGGTCCTGCTGACGCTGGCGGGCCTCTTTATCGGCTATCACCTGATCATGGGTATCGGTGGCGCGGATATGCCTGTCGTTGTATCGATGCTGAACAGCTACTCCGGCTGGGCGGCTGCTGCGATTGGTTTCTCGCTGGGCAACGACCTCTTGATCGTGGTCGGTGCGCTGGTCGGCTCGTCCGGTGCGATCCTGTCCTACATCATGTGTAAGGCGATGAACCGCTCCTTCGTCAGCGTGATCCTCGGCGGCTTCGGTGGCCCTGCAGGTGAGCAGATGGCCGTTGAAGGCGAGCAGATCGCGATCGACTCTGACGGTGTTGCTGCCGCGCTGAACGAGGCCGACAGCATCATCATCATTCCCGGCTACGGCATGGCGGTGGCACAGGCACAGCAGGCGGTCTCCGAACTGGTGCGCAAGCTGCGTGCCAAGGGCAAGAACGTCCGCTTTGCGATCCACCCTGTTGCGGGGCGTCTGCCGGGGCACATGAACGTTCTTCTGGCCGAAGCCAAGGTGCCCTATGACATCGTGCTGGAAATGGACGAAATCAACGAGGACTTCCCCGATACGGATGTGGCCATCGTCATCGGTTCGAACGACATCGTGAACCCTGCGGCACAAGATGATCCGAACAGCCCGATTGCCGGTATGCCGGTGCTGGAGTGCTGGAAGGCCAAGCAGGTGTTCGTGTCTAAGCGTGGGCAGGGCACAGGCTACTCCGGCATCGAGAACCCGCTGTTCTACAAAGAGAACACGCGCATGTTCTACGGTGACGCGAAGAAGTCGCTGGACGAGCTGCTGCCGAAGATCGACTAAGGCGCTTCGGGCCTAACGCATGAACCCCGCCAGTGACTGGCGGGGTTTTTTTGTTGGCATTAAAAGCGATCAGGCGTCGGGCATCTGGGCGCTCGGCGTCGAGCGCGAGATTTCGATCTCTTCGTCTGTCATGTCCTCGGCGATACCTTCAAACAACGGCGTGGACAGGTAGCGTTCGCCGGTGTCCGGCAGCATCACCAGCATGACCGACCCTTCCGGTGCGGTCTTTGCAACCTGCATTGCGGTCGCAAAGCTTGCGCCGCCTGAAATGCCTGTGAAGATACCTTCCTCGGCCGCCAGCCGCTTGGACCATGCAATCCCCTCTGGCCCGGGGATCTTGATCAACTGGTCGTAGTACTGACCATCCAGAGCCTCCTGCAGCACATAAGGAATGAAGTCCGGCGTCCAACCCTGAATAGGATGCGGTTCGAATGACGGATGGCTCTCTGTCGGCTGGTGCGCCGCGTTCCGCGTGTTCACGTAGCCTGAAGAGACAATCGCGGCATTCGCGGGTTCGGAAAGAACGATTTTGGTGTCTGGCCGTTGCTTGCGCAGCACGCGACCGACGCCAGAAACCGTGCCGCCGGTGCCATATCCGGTCACCAGATAATCCAGCTTCTCGCATTCGAAATCTGCGAGGATTTCGCGGGCGGTGGTGTTCTCATGGATATCCGCGTTGTCCGGTGTCTCGAACTGGCTTGCAAGAAACCAGCCGTTCTTTTCAGCCAGTTCTTTGGCCTTGTTATACATGCCGAACCCTTTGAGCGCGCGTGGCGTCAGGACCACCTTGGCCCCGAGAAATCGCATCAGGCGGCGCCGTTCGACGGAAAAGCTGTCGGCCATTGTGACGACCAGAGGATAGCCCTTGGCGGCACAGACCATGGCGAGTCCGATGCCGGTATTCCCCGAAGTCGCCTCGACCACCGTCTGACCGGGCTTGAGACGTCCGTCTTTCTCGGCAGCCTCGATGATGTTGACCGCAAGGCGATCCTTGACCGATCCGCCCGGATTGAAGGCTTCGACCTTCACATAGACGTCGACATGATCCGGTGCGATCTTGTTTATGCGCACAGCGGGCGTGTCCCCGATCGTATCAAGAATGGATGCATAGCGCTTGCCGCGGCCCGCGGTTGTCCGAATTCCCATCGTCATGTCCCCCCTTGATGACAGTGTTTGGATACCCAAGTCTGCCACAAGAGGGTGCACGCGCGCTAGGTTTGCGTTTGACAAGGCAGCAGGTCAAGCACGCGCCTTGGCGCAAAGCGCGCTGGATTTGGCCTTACAGCCCCCTGATCCGCGGATCCAGCGCATCGCGCAGCCCGTCGCCGATGTAGTTCACAGCCAGCACCGTCAGCGAGATCGCGAGACCCGGCCAGAGAACGCGCTCGGGGAAGGCGACCATGCGGTCGACACTGTCAAACAGGATCTTGCCCCATGTGGGGAAGTCGGAGGGGAAGCCCAAGCCAAGGAAAGACAACGCACTCTCGGTAATGATCGCCGTTGCCAGTCCAAGCGTGGCCGAGACCATGATCGGCGACAGCACGTTCGGCAGGATGTGCCGCGTGATCATGCGGCGGGGCGGGGTGCCGATGGAACGGGCGGCCAGCACGAACTCGCGCTCTTTCAACGAGATAACGTCACCGCGCACGATACGGGCCGTTTGCATCCAGGAGGTGATGCCAATGCCGGTCACGATCAGGATGAATATCCCTGTTTCAGGTCCGAAGGCCGCACGGAGTGGGTCGCGGAAGAGCAGCATCATTACCAGCAGCAGCGGCAGGATCGGCAGGGCTAGCACCAGATCGGTAAAGCGCATCAGCGGCCAGTCCATGCGCTTGAAATAACCTGCCAGCACACCGACCAACGTGCCAATGAGAATAGCTAGGATCATCGCGGTCCAGCCCACAGCCAGAGAAATCCGGCCCCCCTGCATGATGTTAGCCATGATATCGCGGCCGAGGTGGTCGGTGCCCATCGGGCGCGACCACATCACCTTGGCATTGCTGTCCCAGATCGCCGTATAGATCGGGCGGACATCCTTGTTGCGGATGTCCAGCTTGCCGGGGTCCACATCCCATATGACAGGCCCAAGCGCGCAGAAAACGGTGATAAAGGTCAGGAAGATCAGCCCTGCCATTGCGCCCTTGTGGGTGCGGAACTGTGCCCAGACGTCGAGCCATTGGCTACGCGGCTTCTCGACCTTGACGGAGGACTGGTTCTGAACGGATGTATCAGTCATAGCGGATCCTCGGATCAAGCACGCCGTAGAGGATATCGGCCACAAGGTTCATCAGGACGATCAGCACCGCCAGCAGGAATGTAATGGTCATCACCATCGGGATGTCCGAGCCCTGCAGCGCGATAATCAGAAGCTGGCCTAGGCCATTCACCTTGAACACCTGTTCAGTGATGATCGCACCGCCAAAGATGGAAGGAATGCCAAGTGCGATCACGGTGACAACGGGGATCATCGAGTTGCGCAGCACGTGGCGCATGACCACGACGCTCTCGCTCATTCCCTTGGCGCGGGCGGTGCGGACATAGTCCTGCCCAAGGTTGTCGAGCATCGAGGCGCGCATGTAGCGGCTCACCTGTGCGGTCGTCTGCAGGGCCAGCACCATCACCGGCATGATCATCTGTTGCAGTTGGTACTTGAAGGTTTCCCAGTCCACGACCTCATGCGTGGTGTCATAGATCGACGGCAGCCAGCCCAGCTGCACCGAGAAGATCACGATGACCAGAACCCCCGAAAAGAAGGGCGGGACGGAAAAGCCGATCATGCTGACAAAGGTGCCGGCCTGATCGAAGACCGAATACTGCTTGTAGGCGCTGATGATCCCGATCGGCAGGGCGATGGCCACGCCCACCACATAGGACATACCGACAACCCAGAGGGTCTGGGGAATGCGCTCGGCAATGGTGTCGAAGACGGGGCTCCGCGACTGGAAGCTGATAATCCGCTGCGCGCCATCGGCAAAGTTGGTGCCGAAGATCGCGTCGATCCAGTACTGAGGCTCGACGATGAAGAACTGGTAGAGCCAGAGGTAGAAGCGGGTGTACCACGGTTCGCCCAGTCCCAGCGCCTCGCGCATGCGCTGTTTGACGTCATCGGGGATCGTCAGGGGCATCTGCCCCATAGGATCGCCCGGAGCGAGTTCCAGCAAAAGGAAGATCACCAAAGCGATAAACAAAAGCGTCGGGATCG